>CAIYSH010000159.1 GCA_903928755.1 uncultured Alphaproteobacteria bacterium
CGCTCTACCACTGAGCTACGGCGGCGAAACCGAGCGGCGGGCTATAGCCAAAGCAAAGGCTCCCGTGAAGGGTAAAAACGCGGACGGGTCACTTGACCTTGGCCCGGCATCGTCGCACCCCTCATTTTCATGGGCAAAACACCAGCAAAGCCACAGGACGACCGGCAGGCTAAACTGGCCGCAGCCCTGCGTGCGAATCTTCGTCGGCGCAAGGTGGCAGTTCCGCCCGGGGACAAGGCAAGGGACGGCAAAGATGCCGTCGAGGAGTAGAATTGGCCCTATTGCGATTATTGGCTCAGGACGCCGAGGATCTTCCGGTCATTGCCTCGGCGACTCAGGATGCCGTGAGCCGGATCGGAGATATCCTATATGAATCAGCAGCCCGGCGTCTGACCCTGGGAATGAACCGTTACCGCTGGGAGGGTTCCGGCGGCGAACGGGTCCGCTCGGCCCTGCAGATCGGCGGCGTACTGGACGTCAAGTCCAGGCGATTGAGGCGCACTGCCCACGATGCGGTCCTCGAACTGCTGAGTCTGAACTTCATGCCGGGTGAGGCACCGGGTGGTGTCCTGACCTTCCAGTTTGCAGGTGGCGGAGACCTGGCTGTGACCGTGGAATGCATCGACGCCATACTTTCGGATATCTCCGAGCCCTGGTCGACGCCGCGCAGGCCATCGCACGAGACGCCATAGCGCAAACGGCCCGGCATCGCTAAATAACCGCCATGCGCCGTTTTCGATCAACCGACCCGGACTTCTCCGTCGCCTTTGAGGCTTTCATCAACGAACGCCGGGATACCCCTGCCGACGTGGAGGCGTCTGTGCGCGATGTACTGGCGGCGGTGCGACGGGACGGGATAGAGGCCCTGATCAGGTTTGGACGGGACTTCGACCGGGTCGAACTGACGGCCGAGACCATGCGGGTGTCACAGGATGAGATCGATGCCGGTGCAGCAGCGTGCCCGGCGGACGTGCGAGAGGCGATTGCTTTCGCCGCCAGGCGCATCCGGACGTATCATGAGCGCCAGCGACCTGCAGATGCCGCCTTTACCGATGAAGCCGGTGTGGAGATGGGGTGGCGCTGGACCCCGCTTGAGTCTGTGGGAATCTATGTCCCGGGGGGGCGGGCGGCCTATCCTTCGACGGTCCTCATGAACGCTGTTCCCGCCGCTGCGGCCGGGGTTGACCGGATTGCCATGGTCACCCCTCCCGGGCGGCTTCAACCTGCGGTCCTTGCGGCAGCCAGGGAGGCTGGCGTCACGGAAATCTGGCGGGTGGGCGGTGCCCAGGCTGTCGCCGCCCTGGCCTATGGCGCAGGCCCCATCATGCCGGTGGACAAGATTGTCGGTCCCGGAAACGCCTATGTGACGGCCGCAAAGCGACAGGTCTATGGAACGGTCGGGATCGAAGCCCTGGCCGGTCCTTCGGAGATTGTTGTGGTGGCTGACAACCTTAATGATCCGGAGTGGATCGCCGCTGATCTCCTGTCGCAGGCCGAACATGATCCTGCGGCTCAGTCCATCCTGATTACCGATGACGAGACCTTCGCCGATCGCGTGGCTGCCGCCGTGACCGGGCAGTTGACCAGTCTCAGCACAGGTGCAGATGCCGCAGCATCCTGGCGTGATCACGGGGCGATCATCATTGCTCCGATGGATCAGGCACCCGGCCTGGTCAATGCCATTGCCCCCGAGCATGTGGAATTTGCCCTGGATGCGCCCGAGCGCCTGGCCGACAGGGTGAGGCATGCCGGTGCCATCTTCCTCGGACGGCACACCCCCGAGGCGATCGGCGACTATGTGGCGGGCTCAAATCATGTGCTGCCGACCAGCCGGGCTGCGCGGTTCTCATCGGGTCTTTCGCTCTTTGATTTCATCAAACGCACCTCAATCGTGAAGTGCGATGCCCGCTCATTCGGAATTCTGGGGCCCCACACCGTCGCTCTGGCCGATGCTGAAGGCCTGCCCGCCCACAGCCGGTCGGCTGCCATTCGCCTGGGCCAGGTCAGGACTTAGCCGGCGATCCTCAGCCCGGCCTTTGCTCGGGCCACCCGATGACAGGTTTTGCCCGGGTGTCGGCTCCAGCAACCGGCATCCGTGAGGCCTCAAAAATGGCTCTAATTCAAAAGTTTAGGGTGCGATGTCGGTGGATAGCTGGTTCCTATTTTCCAGAAAATGATCTAAGGCCCCTCTGAACTCCCTGTCTGAACGCCATGGCCGACGACCTGAAAGCCCCACACCGACTGCAGTCCGTTGAGCTGGACGAGGAATCCCTCGCTGCGGTTTCGCGCGACCAGGAGCAGGAGCGGCAGATCGCCATCTTCGATCTGCTGGAGGAAAACTTCTTTTTCCCCGAGGCGGCCAGCGGCGGGCCCTATGATCTGCATATGGGACTGATCGAGAACAGACTGGTCCTTGATGTCCGGGGACCGGACTATGAGCGACGGCACATTCTTTCGTTGTCGCCCTTCCGGAGCCTGATCAAAGACTATTTCATGATCTGCGAAAGCTATTATCAGGCGATCCGCAACTCGACGCCTCAGCAGATCGAGGCCCTGGATATGGGACGTCGCGGTCTGCACAATGAGGCCTCCGAGCTTCTGCGTGCACGACTTTCTGGCAAGATCGACACTGACCTGGATACGGCCCGTCGGCTTTTTACGCTGATCTGCGCCCTGTACAGGCGGGGTTAGGACATGGCCGATCGGACGGGTTCGCCGCCTTTACCGGGCGCGGTGCTTTTTGCCTGTAACTTCAACCGAATTCGTTCGCCCATGGCGGAAGCCCTGCTCAGGCGCGACTTTGGCGACAGGATCTATGTCGACAGCTGCGGTGTCAGGCTGGATGCGCGCGCCGAAGACCTGGGGCCTGTAGATCCCTTTGTCGAGGCGGTGATGGCCGAGGTGGGATGCGATCTCTCCAGCCATAGGGCCAAGACGTTTGAGGAGCTGAACGCGGATTCGTTCGATCTCGTGATCTCGCTCACGCCCCAGGCCCAGCATCGTGCCGTGGAAATGACCCGCGGCCGGGCGGTGACGATCGAATACTGGCCGACCTATGATCCCACTGGCACGGATGGGTCCCGGGAGGCGCAACTGGCGACCTACCGGCAGGTGCGCGATGACCTTGCAGCCCATATCACCAGACGGTTTGCACCGTCCTGAACGGCGATTTGCAAGACCATATCGACCGGATGGGGGTCCCTGGGGTATAGAGGCGCACTTTTGATGGCACAGGCTTCGATTCCAGTCTGTGTTGGCCGTCATTTTGCCGATCTGTTTTGGAGCCTCTATGGCCAAAGAAGAACTCTTGGAATTCCCCGGGACCGTCAGCGAGGTCCTGCCCAATGCCACCTTCCGCGTGAAGCTGGAGAACGACCACGAAATTGTTGCCCACACCGCGGGCAAGATGCGCAAGAACCGCATTCGTGTTTCGGCCGGGGACAAGGTTCTGGTGGAAATGACTCCCTATGACCTGACCAAGGGTCGCATTACCTTCCGCGTTCGCTGAACCTGTCCATGGACGCGTCGCGATTGGTGCTGGCTTCAGCAAGTCCGCGACGGCTGGACCTTCTGGCACAGATCGGCGTGCGACCTGACCTGGTTGCGGCCGCAGATCTGGATGAAACACCGCTGGCTGACGAGACGCCGCGACTGCTGGCGCTCCGACTGGCCAAGGCCAAGGCAGGTGCGGTCGCAGCCCTTCATTCCGGTGCCTTTGTTCTTGCCGCCGATACGGTGGTCGCCGTCGGCCGCCGGATCCTGCCCAAGGCTGAAACCGACGACGAGGTCCGACAATGCCTGACCCTGATGTCAGGCAGGGCACACAAGGTATTGACCGGGGTCTGCGTCATGGGACCGGATGGTCGCGTCGCCGCGAGGCTCTCCGAGACCCGTCTGCACATGAAGCGCCTGACCGGTCAGGAGATCGATGCCTATGTCGCCTGTGGCGAAGGCCTGGGCAAGGCCGGGGGCTATGGCATTCAGGGACGGGCAGGAGCGTTCATCATGGCGCTGGAAGGCTCTTACACCGGAGTTGTCGGGTTGCCCGTCTACGAGACCGTCAATCTGCTGACCGGTCTTGGATATCGCCCCTGATGAGTGAACGTAGCGCCTATCTGGACCGGGGGATCGGCGAGGACCGCGGGGTCATCCTGCTGGACGGCCTGCCTGAGCGCCTTCTGATCCGTCGTCATGATGATGACCCGGGCCTGCAGGTGGGATCACGTCTGGCCGGACGGGTCCGCAGGGTGGAACCGGCCTTCGCCTCCGCCTTTCTCGATCTCGGCGAGGGGCGAGAGGCCATGATGGCGTTCAAGCCGGACGGCCGCCCTGTCGAAGGGCAGATGCTGGATGTGGAGATCCGCACGGCACCCCGACCCGGCAAGCTGGCAACAGTTCGTGTAGTCGGCGAGGTCGATGGCGTGCCAAGGCTCCTGGCTCCGGCTCCGGACCTCGGGGCGCTGCTCAGGATACTGGGCAGATGTGAAGAGGTCGAAACAGGGCCCGGGTCACGAGAGGTCGCAGATCTGGCCGAGGCTGAAGCCCTCGAAACCTTTCATTCCCTTGCCGGGGGCGGAAGTCTGGCCATCGAGCCGACCCGCGCCCTGGTAGCGATTGATGTGGATCTGGGGGACCGCAAGGGTCAGGACGCCAAACGTATCAGCCGACAGGCCAATATGACGGCCCTGGCCGAATCGGCCCGGCTCCTCCGGCTCAAGGGGCTGGGAGGCATTGTCATCATCGATCTTGTCGGCCGCGGTCACGATGCACATGCCCTGCTGGCTGCTGCCCGGCTGGCCTTTGCCCCGGATAATCCCGGGGTTTCCATTGGTGCCGTCGGTCGGTTCGGGACCATGGAATTACTGATTCCACGCCGGGACCGAAGTGTTCGCGACCTCATGCTGGATGCGGCAGGGCAGCTCACCGACCGGACCCTGGCCCTGCGCCTGGCGCGCCTGGCGCAGACCGAGGCCCTCAATGATCCAGGCGGGCGGTTTCTGGCCAGGGCAGAGGCTGGCATTGCGACCGAGGCGCAGGACCTTTTCGCTACCCTTCGGGAAAAGGTTGGCGGACGCATGTCCCTGGCCGGGCAGGAAGGGTGGCCAAGAACACGGATGCAGGTGGTTCCCGCATGAAGAAAGTGACCTGTCCCATGTGCCGACATGCACCGACGCCGGACTATGCGCCCTTCTGTTCGCGGCGCTGTGCCAATCTTGATCTGCAGAAATGGCTTACCGGAAGCTATGTCCTGCCGGTGAATGAGGATGATGAGTCCAGGATCGATGGCGCAGAAGACGAATCCTGACCTTCGGTCGCTGGACAGAGGGCCGACCCTCTTTTATAGACACCCCTCCCGCGTCAGCGGGCGGGAGCCCTTTAGCCTCAGACAGACTTGGTCTGAGGGGTCAAAAAGGTTCCTTGATAGATTTTAGAGCATTTTCCGGGCCGGTTACCGGTTCCCGTCTGTTGGAAATGCTCTGGGCCTGGGTAGCTCAGTTGGTAGAGCAGCGGATTGAAAATCCGCGTGTCGGTGGTTCGAATCCG
>CAIYSH010000160.1 GCA_903928755.1 uncultured Alphaproteobacteria bacterium
CGCCATGGAAGCATTCTGGATGCATGTTGGTGATCCACAGGCCAGGGAGGCGGCGGAAGCCAGACTCGCGTGAGCAATCCCTTCACCGGCTCGGGCTGGTATTCCATTCCCTCCCATAGGCCCTTTGTCCTGGACCTGGCCCGCGGGCTTCATGACCTTCTGGCCCCGCAGGGACCTCAGGCCCTGTCCCGGACGCTCATCCTGACGCCGACCCGACGCGGGGCCCGCGCCCTGACCGACGCCTTTGTCAGCGTGGCCGATGGCCGCGCCATACTGCCACCGCAGATCCGCCCCCTTGGCGATCTTGATGAGGGAGAGGCCCCCTTCGAGCCGGGCGACCTGGCTATTGATCTTCCGGCCTCCATCAGCAGTCTGCGCCGCCGGTTCGAGCTGGTGGGCCTTGTCAAACGTCACGAGGGTGCCCTGGGCAGGGACCTGGACGCACCCACTGCCCTGGAATTCGCCGACGCCCTGGGGGGTTTTCTCGACAGTCTGCAGATCGAGGAGGTTTCGGCCACAGCGGGCCTGGCAGATCTTGTCACGGCGGACATGGCCGAGCACTGGCGGATATCCCGCGAGTTTCTGGAAATGGCCCTGGACTCCTGGCCCAGACGCCTGGCGGAACTCGGGCTCATGGACATCAGTGCCCGCCGGGTCGCCCTGCTGCGCGCCCTGGCGGAAAAGTGGGATCGCGATCCGCCGCAGGGGGTGCTGGTCGCAGCCGGCTCGACGGGAACCGCCAAGGCCACGGCCGCCCTGCTCAGAGTGATTGCCAGGGCACCCCAGGGCGCCGTGATCCTGCCGGGCCTGGACCACAACCTGTCCGACAAGGCCTGGATCGGGGTTGGCGAACAGCATCCGCAAGGGGCGATGAAGCGCCTTCTGACCGACTCCGGCCTCACCCGGAAGGACGTCCTCAACTGGCAGGGGTCGCCGGCGGAATTCGGGGCAGGTCATTGGCGTCGTCGGGTAATCAATGAGGCGCTTCGCCCGGCCGAAGAGACCGCAGACTGGCTCGCCGCCATTGCCGATATTCGCGATCAGAAAGAGGCCCGGGGTCTGGATCCCATAGCCAGGGGCCTGAGTGGGCTCTCGCTGATTTCAGCACGGACGGAAGATGAAGCCGCCACAGTTGCGGCCCTCCTGTTGCGGGAGGCCCTGGAAACCCCTGGCCAGACCGCCGCCCTGGTGTCTCCCGATCAGGTCCTGGCCCGGCGGGTCAGCGCCAAGCTGGCGAGGTGGGGTATTTCAGCAGACTCGTCTGCGGGCCTCAGCCTGGCCGGCTGCCCGGTCGGCGTGCTGGCTGATCTGGTGGTCCAGACCCTGACGGACCCGCTCAATCCAGTGACCCTCCTGGCCATACTGAAACATCCCATGGTCAGGCTGGGCCAGGATGCAGAGGCGATCGGGCCCGCCCGGGAGCATCTGGAAAGGTATGGTCTGAGAGGTGCCAGGTCGCCGGGCTGGGACAGACTGACGGCCAGACTGACCGCGAAGATGGCCAAGGACGCCCTGGACCCCACCCATGCCACGGAGCTGCTCGCCAGGCTCCGCACCGCCCTGCCGGAAGCAGGGCCTGAAGACCAGACGGCCGCAGACCTGGCGCGCAGGACGGCTGTGGCGCTGGAAGCCCTGGCCCGGGACACGGACGGATCATCAGCCCATCTCTGGTCCGGGCTGGGTGGAGAGGCCCTGTCGCGCCTGCTGGCAGGCCTGATGGAAGAGTCGAGCGCCCTGCCCGGTGTAACGCCCCGGAGCTTCACCGAACTGTTCCGCAAGCTGGTGTCGGGTGAAACCGTTCGGGCAGGCGGGGCCACCCATCCCCGCCTGCGCATACTGGGCGCCATTGAAGCCCGCCTGATCAGGGCTGACCGCCTGATCGTCGCCGGTCTTGAGGAAGGCGTCTGGCCACAGGGCGCACCCGTCGATCCCTTTCTGTCGCGGCCCATGCGCAAGACCCTTGGACTGCCACCGCCCGAACGTCGGATCGGCCTGGCCGCCCACGACTTTGCCCAGGCCGCCTGCGCGCCCGATGTGGTGCTTTTGCACACAGAGCGCAGGGAGGGCGCACCCTCCATAAAATCACGCTGGCTCTGGCGACTGGAGACCCTGGCCAGGGGCGCAGGGCTGGAAATGGCCGGGCGGCCCGAGATCCTGACCTGGGCGCGGGATCTGGACACGCCGGGCGGTTATGCCCCAGCCACCCGGCCAGCCCCGGTTCCGCCGGTCAAGGATCGCCCCCGGCGCATGGCGGTCACCCGCATCGAGGCCCTGACCCGTGATCCCTATTCCGTCTGGGCCCGGGACATACTGAAACTCTATCCGCTGGAACGCCCCGACGAAGCCGTCGATGTCCGGGCCCGCGGCACGGCCATTCACAAGGCTTTCGAGGACTTTGTGCTCAGGTGCCCGGCAGACCTCCCCACAGACGCAGCTGCGATTTTTGAGGCCTGCTACATCCAGACCCTGGTGGATCAGGGCATGCCCGAGGAGGCCATGGTGCGCGAACATGCCCTGGCCCGGGAAATGGCGGGATGGGTTGTGGCCTTCGAAGAGAAGCGCAGGCGCGATGGCCGCGCCCTCCATGTAGAACTCTATGGCGAACTCCAACGGTCATGGTCTGGGGGAGACTTCATCCTGACGGCGAAATCCGACCGGATCGAGATTGGTCCCGACAATGACAGCCATGTCCTGGACTACAAGACGGGGGCCCCGCCCAGCGAGAAGATGGTCAATGCCGGGTTCTCACCCCAACTCACCCTGACGGCGGCGATCCTGCAGGGTGGGGGATTTGCCGGCCTCGGAACCCCAAGACCCGTGGAGCTGCTCTATGTGAAGGTCACCGGCCGGAAGCCTGCCGGGGAAGAAGTCGCCCGAGGTGTGGACCCTGGTCCTGCGGCGGCGGCCGAGAAGGCCCTGAATGGCCTGGAGGAACTGATCGCCCGCTATGACAACCCCGCCCAGGGGTATCCCTCCAGAACAGCCCCGCAGTTCGTGAAGGGGTATCCCGGGGACTACGATCATCTGGCCCGGGTCTTTGAATGGTCTACCAGTGGCGAGGAGGTTGAAGAATGACCACCGCCCTGGACGCCGATCCCCAGCGCCGCGCCGCTGACCCGGGCATTTCCGCCTTCGTCACCGCCAATGCAGGATCTGGCAAGACCAAGACCCTGATCGACCGGGTTGCCCGCCTCCTGCTGGCCGGTGCCGAGCCTGAAACCATTCTCTGCGTGACCTATACCAAGGCGGCAGCTGCGGAAATGCAGGGGCGCCTCTACGATCTGCTCGGCAGGTGGTCAGTCTCGGAGAAAGAGCCCCTGTCCCTTGCGCTTGGCGAGCTGGAGGGTCGTGACCAGGCGACCTATGATGACGAAGGGCTGTCCAGGGCCCGGGCCCTGTTTGCCCGCGCCCTGGAAACCCCGGGCGGACTGAAGATCCAGACCATCCATGCCTTCTGCGAAAAGCTGCTCCGACGCTTTCCGATCGAGGCTGGTGTCTCCCCCGGATTCAGGGTGCTGGATGACAGCGCCGCGGCCGCAGTCGCCGCCGCAGCCCGCAAGGCGGTGGCAAGATTCGCCCATCGCGGCGAAGGGGCCGTTGCGGAGGCCTATGCCAGGTTCGCCGTCTCCCTCGACTTCCAGGCTTTTGAAGACATGTTCAGGGCCTTCGAGACCCAGAGGGGAGCCCTTGGCAGATATTTCGAAGCCATCGGCGGATGGCCAGGGGTAGAGGGCGATATCTGGGCACGATGCGGCTTTCCGGATGGACAGGCCGACCCGGGCGATGTGATCCGTCTGGGGCTGCAGGATCTGAATCTGCGGACCCTGCACGCGGTGGCAGATCTCCTGGCCAAGGGTTCGGACACGGACATCAGGTTTGCAGGACGGTTGCGGGCGATCACCGACACGGGCCCGGATCAGTTCGAGCCCCTCAAGAAGATCTTCTTCACGGAGAATGGCGAAGGAACGGCTGCCAAATGGATGGACCGCCCCAGGGTCCTCAAACCTGAGCCGGACCTGGTCATGGCGCTCCGCCACGAGCAGGACCGTCTTGGCGCCATCCGCGAGCAGGTGCGCGCCATCGAGGTGGCGACAGACACCCGAAATGCCCTGGCCCTCGCCCAGGCCTATCTCACGGCCTACAGGCTGGAAAAATCCTATGCCGGCCAGCTGGATTTCGCTGACCTGATCGAGAAGGCCCGGGATCTGACCGCCAATGCCCCCCAGGCCGCCTGGGTGCTGTTCAAGCTGGATGGCGGGATCAATCACATACTGGTGGACGAGGCCCAGGATACGGCACCGGATCAATGGGAGATCATCCGGGCCCTGACCGAGGACTTCTTCTCCGGGGAAGGCCGGGCGCGGTCAAACGATCTGGCCCGCAACATGTTCGTGGTCGGCGACGAGAAGCAGTCCATCTACTCCTTCCAGGGTGCAGCGCCGGAAATCCTGGTCCAGGAATTCAATTTCCACCACCAAAGGGCCACCGGTGCCGGACAGGCCTTTGAGCGGGTCGACCTGCTGGCCTCGTGGCGCTCTGCCACCAGGATCCTGAACTTTGTCGACGCCGCCTTCGCCGCCCCCGACCTCGCGGCCGCCATCCTGCCCCATCGGAACGAAGACGGAGTCGCCGAGCCGATCCGCCATGAGGCGGTCCGCCAGGACGAGGGCTGCGTTGATCTCTGGGACCTGGTGGTAGAGACGCCGGGGCAAGAGCGGGAAGCCTGGACCGCACCCCTCGATCTGGACTCCGCCCAGTCGGCCAATCGCATACTGGCCGAGCGTATGGCCGAGGAAATCGTCGATCTGGTAGAGCGCGGCGACCAGGTGCTCGACAAGAAGACCGGCAGGTTACGTCCCGCCCATTATGGGGATGTCCTGATCCTGGTGCGACGCCGCAAGGCATTGTTCGAGGATATCCTGCGGGCGCTCAAGCACCGGGGTGCCCCGGTGGCGGGCGCGGACAGGCTGGCCCTTTCGGAACACATCCTGTTTGACGACCTGCTGGCCCTGGCGCGGTTCGTACTCTTTCCGCAGGACGAGCTGACCCTGGCAGCCCTCCTGCGCAGCCCGTTCTGCGATGTCGACGATCAGAGCCTTTACAACCTGGCCCATGGCCGCAGTTCAAAAACAGTGTCGCAAAATCTCTGGGACCGGTTGGTCCAGCGCGCCGATGAGGCGGCTGAGTGGCGCTCGGCCGTCGATTTCCTGCAGGCCGCCCGCCAGACCGCCGACCAGAGACCCTTTGAATTCTTTGCCCGCTGCCTGGCCCTGCGGGATGAAGCCGGCCGGACCCAGAGGGCCCGCCTGATCCTGCGTCTGGGGTCAGAAGCCGAAGACGCCCTTGAGGAATTCCTCGCCCAGGTGCTGGCCGCCGAGGGCCGGGGTCTGCTGGATCTGGAAAGCCTGGCCGCCGCCCTGATGAGCCTGGACATCACCGTCAAGCGCGAGATGCAGGACCAGCGGCAGGAGGTGCGGGTCATGACCGCCCATGGGGCCAAGGGACTTGAGGCCCCCATCGTTTTCCTGCCCGAAACAACCCTGGGTGCCACCGGCAAGGGGTCAGCCCTCCTGCAGACGCAGGACGGGGGCTTCCTCTGGTCGCGGTCCAAAAAGCAGGCCTGTGCGGCTTCCCTGGCAGCGCATGAATATCGCGAACGGAAAGAAGCCGAAGAAATCTATCGCCTTCTCTATGTCGGCCTGACCCGCGCCAGGGACCGCCTGGTCCTGTGCGGACGCATCGGGGCCACGACCAGGCCGGAAAACCTGAAAGGCTGGTGGAAGGCCCTGCGGGACGGCTTTGAGCATTCCGCCATTGTCCCGCTCGTCCGTCGGTGCCCTGGTAAGGGCTTCGAATTCAGCCGGTTTGGCCCGGACCCTGTGCAGGGGGAGCCCGCGGAAATCCTGAAGACCTCAAGAACCGCCCAGCCGGTCTGGGCATCTGCCGCCCCGCCGCTGGAGAACTTTGCCCGCTATGCCTCGCCCTCAGACCTGGGGGAAGGCGCGACCAGGCCGGCGGTTTCACCCCTGTCCGGGACAGGGGGGCTGGGCCGCTTCCGGCGCGGGGACCTGATTCACAGGCTCCTGCAGATCCTGCCCGATCTGCCGGCGCAAGCCCGCGCCGAAGCCGCACAGCGACTGCTGGACCGGGAACCGGATCTGAGTCCGCCCCAGAAGACTGAAATGATCGCCTCGGCCCTCGGTGTGCTGGAAGACAACCGTTTCGCCGAAGTCTTCGGGCCTGGCAGCCGACCGGAAGTTACCCTGGCCGGGACCGGGGCGCGACTGCCGGAGGGCCTGAACATTTCCGGCCGGCTGGATCGCCTGTTGGTCCTGCCCGATCGGGTCCTTGTGGTCGACTTCAAGACAAACCGGTCGTCGCCAGACAACATTTCCGAGGCAGACCCGGCCTATCTGCGCCAGATGGCGCTCTATGTCGGGGTCCTGTCCGAGATTTTCCCGGGCCGGCAGGTCGAGGCCGCCCTGGTCTGGACTGACGGGCCCAAACTCATGCCCATTCCAGAAAATCTGATCGCCCGGGAACTGGCCCTGCTGGCCTCAGAAGGTTGATACCATCGGCCAACTCGCCCATATGCTGGTGCCACACGCGCCGCCGCATTTTGCGGGTCGGTGCCACAAGGAGCGCTTCATGAGCACGGTCGCGATCACCGACGAGTCCTTTGAAAAGGATGTCCTGCAGTCCAGCAAACCTGTCCTGGTCGATTTCTGGGCCGA
>CAIYSH010000161.1 GCA_903928755.1 uncultured Alphaproteobacteria bacterium
CTGACCCCCTGTTCCTCGGCAGCCACGATATAGAGGGCCAGGATCGGCAGGACGGCACCGTTCATGGTCATGGACACGCTCATCCTGTCGAGCGGAATGCCGTCGAACAGGGTGCGCATGTCGAGTATGGAGTCGATGGCCACCCCGGCCATGCCCACATCGCCCCTTACCCGGGGATGGTCGCTGTCATAGCCCCGGTGGGTCGCAAGGTCGAAGGCGATGGACAGGCCCATCTGACCGGCGGCCAGGTTGCGGCGGTAAAAGGCGTTGGAATCTTCAGCCGTGGAGAATCCCGCATACTGGCGGATGGTCCACGGATTGGTCAGATACATGGTGGGGTAGGGGCCCCGGGTGAAGGGGGCGAGGCCCGGATAGCCGGTGTCGCTCAGCCCGTCTACCTCGGCGGGTCCATAGGCGGTCTTGACGCTGATACCCTCAGGGGTTTCCCAGGAACTGCCCTGAGCGGGCGAAGCAAGGGCTGGCGCAGTGTCGAAGCTCAGTTCGGCAAAGTCGGGAAAAGGGGTCATTTCGCGCCCTCATAGGCTTGGGACAGGCGGATCGGGGCAAGCGGTTGGCATTGACTGTCCGGGCCGGGGAGCCGGGCCAAGGGCGCTTCCACTGGACGGATGACCGGCGTGTCGACGTCGACGGGATCCTGTCCCGTGGGTGGGAAGGCTGTCACACCGACAATCCGCGGCTGGTCGGGGCGAGCGGCCATCGTGGTGGCAATGTCCTTGGCGATCAGGCCTTTTGCCAGGGCCTCGGCCAGCCCGCCCGCGGCTTCGATGGTCTGGAACCGTGCCCAGGCGGCCCGGGCAATTTCGTCGGTCAGGGCCTCCACATAGCCTGAGCCTGCACCGGGGTCGGTGACGCGACCCAGATGGGCCTCCTCCATCAGCACAAGCTGGGCATTGCGGCTCTGGCGCCGGGCGAAGGCGGTGGGACGTCCCAGGGCGTCGGTGAAACACCCCAGATGGACGGCGTCAGCCCCACCCAGGGCAGCCCCCACGCCAGCAGCGGTCAGGCGCAGCATGTTGGTCCAGGGATCCTGGGCGGTGAGCATGCGGCGGGACGATCGGACTTCAATCTGCGCCGGAAGGGATACACCACAGGCTGCAGTGAGCCGGTCCCAGATCATCCTTGCGGCGCGCAACTTGGCGAGGGTCGCGAAATAGTCGGCATCGGCGCTGAGGCCCAGGACGATTCCGCCCCAAGCCTGGTCCATGGACAGTCCTGCCTGCACCAGCGCCTTGGCATAGGTGACGGCAGCCGCGGCGGCGAAGGCCAGCTCGGCGGCTTCGCCGCTACCGGCTTCATGCACCACCCGACCAGAGGCCAGGAATAGGCCTGCCTTGGGATGAATGTCGGCGAGGCGTCGGGCGACCGTGGCACCGGATACCAGATGGGCTTCCAGCGGTCCCGGGCTGGAACCGCCTTCGGCCAGTGCACTCAACGGGTCCATGTGGAAGTTCAGCTTCGCCAGAGGCGATCCCTTGGCGACTGCGGCCAGCCAGTCTGCCGACTGTGGCCCGAGAAACCCGGCATCAAGGCCGACCAGCGCGAATTCCAGGACCACATTGGCAAGGGTTTCTGCAAGACCCGCCGCGGATCCGATGGCGACACCGTTTTTGCCGGTGGGATCTATGGCGATGACTGACGAGGCTGCCCCGCCTTCAAGATCCTTCAGAAGATCGCGATTGGCCAGGACGGGATCTGGATGGTTTATGCCGACCCTCAGATCCCAGGGGCGATCAGCATTGACGGGACGTCCGGCGAACCGGGCATGGGGGCCTGCGGCGGCATCATAGAGCGGGGCAATCGGCAGGCCCTCCGCCGTTGCGCGGTTCAGGCTTTCAATGGATTCGCCCTTCAGGGTCTTTTCAACCAGGGCCCGCCAATCCTGATAGGTGGCGGCGGAGTCGCTTGCTTGGGTCATGGGGCTGCAATTGGGCTGCAGGATGGCCACCCGTCAAGATCACCCAGCGGCAGGTGGTGATGACCGGGAAAATCCTTTGGCTCGGGACCATTGCGAGATGGCCGCTGTCACGGCGTCTGGCGCGTCGTGCAGCACCCAGTGGCTGATCCCTGACAGGCGGGCCAGGGTGAAGTCTTCCACCCAGACCTCATTGCCCTCTGCCAGAGAGGCGTCCAGGGCGAAGTCGGCATCGCCCCAGACCAGCAGGGTCGGTGTCTTCAGTTTTTGGGTCGGTCGCGGTGGATGGGAGAGGGACAAGGCATTGGCCCGGTAATAGTTGATCATGGCCGTAGCGGCACCGGGCTTGAGGATGTTCCGACGATAGGTTTCCAGGGCCGCCGGGCTGAAATTGGCCGACTGGCCGGTCAAGGTGTCGGTCAGGCCCTGGCCCCTGCGCGCCATCATCTGGGCTTCGGGCAGCCAGGGCAGCTGGAAGAAGGCCACATACCAGGACTTCAGCTTCTGTCGCCAGCCGTCCTTCAGGATCTGATCAAATACGTTCGGGTGGGGCGCGTTCAGTATGATCAGGCCATCCAGGGGAACCCTGTCGCTGAGGGCCACCTGCCAGGCGACAACCCCGCCCCAGTCATGGCCGATCAGGATCCGGCGTCTGGCCCCCAGGGCCTCGAACAGGGCTGCCACATCGTCAATGAGTTGCTGCACCTCATAGGCCGAACGGGCCGACGGTCGTTCGCTGTCCCCATAACCCCGCATGTCCGGGGCCACGGCCCGCCATCCCAGATCCGCAAAGGCTGTCAGGTGATCGGCCCAGGCGATCCTGGCTTCAGGGAAACCGTGCAGGCAAAGGGCCACCGTATCGCCTTCACCGCACTCATCGACGGCGAAAGACAGTCCATTGGCCCTGATCTGACGGTGGGTGATCATCGCCGCGCCAGTTCCGCCAGGGCAGCGATCACCGGCTCGCCAACACTGAAATGGCCAAGGGGCGGGAAGAGCCTCAGTTCCCCGTGAGGGACCAGGCTGGCGGTGTGACGGGCCGCGATCACCGGCACGATGGTATCGCTCTCGCCGTGGACGATGATCACCGGGCACTTGACCCTGGCGATATCAAAACTCACCCAGCCAACCCCGTCGGCAAGACGATCGTCGGTATAGGCCTGGACGCCATTGGCGAACATGGCAGCACGGCTGGCCTCTGCACCCCTGGCGTAATCCGGATGTGTCAGGAAGGCCATGTCTGCTTCAGGCAGACCCTCGAGCCCGCCCATCATCTTCGACCCGTCTTCCCCGAAGGTGTCAGCGGCTATGGTCATGGCCGCTTCCCGACTGGGGGCGTCCCAGATCCCGTGGGTTGTCGGACCCGGCATGCTGGCCCGGGCCTCGGGATGTCGCATGTCCGTCATGGCACAGCCGGTGACCACAGCCTTGATACGGTCGGGTGCGATGGCGGCAAGGGACAGGGCATAGGCACCCCCGGTCGACATTCCCGCTGTCATGAAGTTCTGGAGGCCGAGGGCATCGGCGACAGCCAGACAATCTGGCGTCCAGTCTGCAATCGACCGCCCGGGATTGGGGCTGGAAAGGCCATAGCCTGGCCGGTCGATGCTGATGATCCTCAGTCCCAGGACCTGCGCCGCCGCCCCGGCTGCTGCCGCTTCCAGGCGGCTGCCCGGGCCCCCGTGACACCAGATGACAGGGGCATCTCCAATCCTGCCATAGTCGCTGAAGCCAACAGATCGACCGTCTGGGCGCATGAGGGTCTGGTCGAGCATGGCGGTCAATCCTGGATCTGGTGAGATTTTTGCAAGCCTAGCATTTGTTGGCACCAATCTCCCGAAAGATAACAGCCAAGTGCGGATCTGGGACCCGGCACCCTGACGGCTGGCGTCCAGGGTCCTGCCCATGCCCTCAGGACACCTTAAGGTTTAATTCAGCAGATATAGATCATAGGTTGTGAAAGCACCTGCGCTGAGGAAAGTTGCCGTGTCGAACATCTCACAATTGGCGACCGATTGATTGATGCGCAGTCTGGATGCCTTGCAGAAAACCGCTTCGACGAGCCGTGTCCTGAACCTGCTTTCAACGGGCGACAGGCGGGGCGAGGATTCCGAGTTTCGTTCCAAGCCCTTTTTCCAGAACCCAACGCTGAACCAGAGCCTGATCGTCAAACACAAGGTCCGTGCTGAGGAGCAATACTGTTTCAAGGCCAGGAAAAATGTCGCGACGAAAATCATCCTGCCCTTCGAGAAAACGGACCTGCGCCTGGGTGGGCGATCCTTTTTCGTAGGTCAAACAGGTTGGGTCGATATGATGAAGAGTCTGACCTGGCGTGACGGAGATCTTGGCAGGGACACCTTGCTGCTGGAAATGCTGGACGGCTTGCCGTCGCTGGACCCCTTTATTCTCCGGGAATACCTGCACCGTCGGGGATTTTCCATTGCCTCGGGTTATTTCGCCATTTCCGATGCTGATATGGTGAGGATGCAATCTTTTGTCGGCTCGCAGATCCATAAATTGATCGATATGGCATTTCCAAATGGCGCTGAGATGGGGGTGGGAAAACTTTCAGACGCATTGCTTGGAAACAGTATTGATGAACGTCTTGAGCCGCTTCGCCCCGTGATGAGGCTTGATATTGATACTTTCAGCGAAGGTATATTCTGCTGGAAGGGATTTTTATACTATAAATGGCTGTTGGGTGATATTGTTCCAAGGCTAGCCGTTGTTTTGCGGGAATTGCCACTCGTGCGGCCAAAGGGGCGTCTGGATCCGCATCAGCGGACCTATATATCAGAAATAATCAATCGTATTTCCCAGAAAGTACGATTCAGTAACAGCGAGGTCGTCA
>CAIYSH010000162.1 GCA_903928755.1 uncultured Alphaproteobacteria bacterium
CCAGATCATCGGGATAGCTGTAGCTGGCGAAGAACCTTACCCGCATGCGAGGTCCAGAGGTTGCAAAGGTCTCCCGCCGCCGAAAGGCAGCATAGATCGCATCACGGCTGTTTTCCTCAGCCCAGACACCCGCCAGACCGGAGGCACCCCAGGACTGGAAGCGGGCACCTCGGGACTCAGGGTCAAATGGCACACCGTCCCAGGACTTCGCTCCACCGGGCGGTACGGAATTCCGGTTGACCGGTGCGCTGTCCGGACGGCCCGTCTTACTGAAGTAATTCCGCTCTTCCACCGAGCCGGGCGCAGCATTGTGCGTGTCGCTGGAACCGATGAAGCCGAACTTGAAGGGATTGAAACCCTTGCTGTCCTGCATGGCGATGCCATCCTTCAGGGCTTCACGCACATAGCCGCCCTTGAAATGGGTGACCATCTTGCTGGACCCGATATAGCTCTCCATGATCTCGAAATTCGCCCACTCATCATTGGGGGCCAGCGAGGGATGCACCTCGGACGTTCCCTTGATCTGCGTGATTTCGGCCAGCGGCTCATTGCGGCGACGCAGGTCGGCATAGACCTTGTCCATGGCTGCGCCCTTGCGCTTTGTCAGTTCAAAGGTGAGCCCGTCACTGCCGTTGGAGTTATGCGGAATGGCGAGGGATTCAATGCCCCGTTTCCGCCAGCCATCCATGGAGCGCCACAGATCCTCAGGATCGTCTGAATCGCGAGCTGAATAGGGCAGGCCAGGAACCGCACTGCCCTTGAAAATGACATTGCGATGGAGGTTCCGGCCCTGCGGAGCCGAGGTGAACTCATAGCCGACAAAGGTCGTGAACTTGCCCGGCTGATTGTTGTGTTCTGCGGCGTCCTGGATTTCCTTCCAGGCACGTCCGGCAATACCCTTGTCGCTGAATTCAGGCGGCATGGTCATGTCCTGGCTCGCCTGCACAATACGGGCGAAGGCCTTGGTGATGGCCGCCACATCCGTCGTGAATAGACCCGAAACAATCGGCAGTTTGGACAGCGGTGAATCCGGCTTTGCGGCCTCCTGCATGGCGCCGATGTATTCCGAGTGATCGGTCACCGCGACGAAGTCCAGCGGCCCCCCTGCCAGCCGGATGTCAAATCCGGCCGCATGCCCGATGGTCTCACCCTTGGCGAACCGGTAGGCGTCGTCCGGCGAGGTCCGGACGTTGAAAATATAGGCGTCAAAAGACAGTTTGGTGTGGACGTGCAGGTCGCCGAAATAGGCATTCCGGTCCGGGTTGTATCCTGGCAGATGCGCCGCAGGTTTTGCCGCAGCGCTCTGCCGGTAAACCTTGGCCTGCTCACCAGGTGCCGTCGTTCCGACCGCCATGGCTGCCACCAGGGCGCTGGACGCCCAGAACAATCTTTTCAGGTTCATCTTGTTCCCTCCCCAGGGTCACGCGGACTCAGACACGATCCAGTTCCGCGACGGGAATATCATTGCCCACTGGATGAAGCCCTGTCAAAACAATGGGCATGGGGAAGGTCAATCGTTTTCGACACGCCTGGACGATCGCGCTGGTTTTCCTGGCCAGTCTCGCCGTTTCGACCATGGCCGTGGCCCACGAAGTCCGCCCCGCCCTCGTCCAGATCAGCCAGACGGCACCGGGAAGTTATCAGGTCACCTGGAAACAGCCCGTCGTGGGGGACATGGCGGTCCGGATGATCCCTCACCTGTCCAGCGGCGTCCTCGACCGTCCCGCAACCACCGAGGAGATATCACCGGCCTTCCGGATCCGGACCTGGAATGTCCGGGCAGGTGCGCCCCTGGATGGCCAGACCCTGACCATTGAGGGTCTGAAGGAAACCGTCACCGATGTTCTGGTCCGTATCTCGCCGACCCGGGGGAGCGAGATCAATACCGTCATCCATCCCTCGGAGGCCTCCTACAGGATCGTTCTGTCAGGCCCGGCGGGCATGGCGGTTCCCGCCTATCTGCGTCTGGGCGTTGAGCACATACTGACCGGTTACGACCATCTGATGTTCGTTCTGGGCCTGTTGCTGCTGATCGGCATCAATTGGCGCATCGTCAAGGCGATCACGGCCTTTACGGTCGCACACTCCATTACCCTGGCCTTTGCGGCCCTGGGAATTGTGAAATTCCCGACGGCCGTGATCGAGGCCCTGGTGGCCCTCAGCATCGTCTTCGTCGCCAGCGAACTGCTCAGTTCAAAAGACACCCTGACCCGCCGCAGACCCTGGCTGATTGCCTTCGCCTTCGGCCTGCTGCATGGCCTGGCCTTCGCCGGGGCCCTGTCAAACATCGGCCTGCCGGTCCATGCCGAACCCCTGGCCCTCTTCCTGTTCAATGTGGGTGTGGAGATTGGCCAGCTGGCCTTCATCCTGGTCGCCGTCGGCGTGATCCTGGCCCTGCGCGCCCTGCGCACCCGACTCCGCTTCAGGACAGAAACCTTTGCCCGCCTGGCCCCGGCCTATGCCATAGGCGGCTGCGCGGCTTTCTGGCTCATCGAACGGGTCATCGCGGCCGTCGCCTGAGACCTTGCCCCGGATCACGCCCCGACCTGAGCCGGGGCGGTCACATCCAGAACATCAGGTGTCCGACTTCGCGGCCTTGTTCAGGTCAGGCGCATTGGGTGAACGCATGGCCACCCCGCTTGCCATGCCAGCCTTCAACGCCGCCGCAGCGCCTTCATGTGACATGATCTTGCTCATGACCGCCTGCCCGGCCCGCTCGAACCATTCGCGGTTGTCGATGACATACTGGCGGGAGGTCCGGTATCCTTCCAGCAGACCGTTGATTTCCGGGATCACATAGCGGGCCACCAGATCCCAGCTGCGGGCCGTGTTCTCACGGTTGGCCCAGTCATGGGCAAAGCCCAGCACCGTTCCGAAGCCTCCGGTGGACTCCATCATCCTGCGGATCGCCGCGATCAGGTCATCCGGCGTGCCGATGACCGCCGCCGCACCGGGCGCAAAAGCCGTCTCGTCCACCGCCTGGTCCGGTGAGGTGAAGGCAACCGCCCCCGGGCGCATCAGGGTCCCGACCGTATACTCATTATGCCAGTGCATCAGCCCCTTGCCCGCCTGGGCCCGGGCCTCTTCCCGGGTCTCGGCGATATGCCAGGACATCAGCACCCGCCAGTTGCGGCGATCTACGGTCTGTCCGGACTTGGCCGCGGCCTGCTCGGCAAAGCCCCACTGGGTCGGCAGGGCTGCAAGTCCCGCATCGGAGTTCGAGCCAATGGACAGCACGCCCATGCCATACTTGCCCGCCAGGGTCATGCCGGAAGGGCTGATTGAGGATGCCGTCACCATGGGCAGGTCTTCCTGGAGCGGGAACAGCTGGAGGCGTGCGTCCTGCAGGGTGAACCAGTCGCTCTTGTGGCTGACCCGCTCTCCGGCAAACAGGCGTTTGATCACGCCAATGGCCTCATCCTGGCGATCCCTCTGGGTCATGGGATCAATGCCCAGCATGTGCGCGTCTGACGGCAGGGCACCTGGTCCCGTCCCGAAGATGACACGGCCGCCGGACATGTGGTCGAGCTGCACCATGCGCTGGGCGATGGTGAAGGGATGGTGATAGGGTAGCGAAACAACCCCTGTGCCCAGCCTGATGCGATGGGTGTTCTCGGCAACAGCTGCCAGAAACAGTTCCGGCGACGCGATCACTTCCCATCCGGTGGAATGATGCTCCCCCACCCAGAATTCATCATAGCCGAGGCTGTCCAGCTGGGCGGCGAACTTGATGTCGTTCCGCATCTGAAGCATCGGGTGCTCCCCGATCGGGTGATGCGGGGCAATGAAGGCTCCGAATTTCATGCGGGCCATGGGCGGTCTCCGAAATTCGAGGGCCTGACGATGCGTACAGGAAGCCGTCGAAGTCTCGACCAGGCCGGCCGGATCAGATTCGCCGAAAAGGAGTCTTGATTCCCGTCAGTTTCGTTCTGTACGCCGCA
>CAIYSH010000163.1 GCA_903928755.1 uncultured Alphaproteobacteria bacterium
CTGGCCGAAGGCTAAACCCTGATATCAAGCAGGGACCCGGGCCGGAGGATGCGGGTCGGGGCCTCCTGCGGCGTTTCGGACATGACCCTCTGAACGGGCGCTGGCCGGGGGGCCTGGGCAGGTTCAGCCACCGTCTGCACCGGCGCCGTTCCATTCATGGCAGCCTGAAAGAAAGCCCTCTGGGCGGCCTGTCTGGGCGAGTCGGTCTGCGGGGTCGGGATCGCAGTATTGAAGCGCGGCTGGATTGGCGCGGCCATGACGCCCTCAAACGTGGTTAATCAAACATGACCATGGCCGGGAGGGCCTCAAGGAATGGTTAACGCCGAAGTCTGGCCAGCAGGGTGCGCGCGTCGGACTCGGACAGGGGGGCCGGGTATTTCGCCAGGATGACCCCCTTCCCGTCCACCAGATAGGTTTCAGGCACCCCCGTGACACCGAGGTCAATCCCGGCCCGGCCGTCGCGGTCCACCAGCCGGCTGGCATAGGGATCCCCCACCCGCGCCAGGAAGGCCTGGGTATTGGCCGGCACGTCCTTGTAGGCAATGCCGATCAGCGTCGCCCCCTGACGCTTCAGGTCCATCAGGACCGGCGCCTCCAGCTCACAAGGCCCGCACCATGAGGCATAGACATTCACCAGGACCGGTTTCCCGCCCGTCGCCAGCTGGCGCAGGACCACAGGGCGACCATCATCCAGACTGGGCAGGGTCAGGTCTGGCAAGGGCTTGCCCACCAGGGCGTGGGGCTGGATCTTGGGATCATGCTTCAGGGCATAGACGCTGAACAGCAGGGCCAGGGCTGCAAGTATGGCCAGGGGTGCCAGGGCCAGCCAGCGGGTCACGGCCGGGCATCCTCTTCGGCTTTCAGCTGTTCGGCCTGACGGCGCCAGTGGGCCGAGAAGCGGAGGCTGGAGATCACCATCCCCGCAATGACCAGGGCGGTAATCCCGTAGGCCGCCTGGATGAAGCCGGCATATTTTCCGAAATCGAGGTCCAGCATAGGTCTAGATCCGGGCCAGCCGGGACAGGGCGGCATCGGCGCGGCGGCGCCAGACCTCCCCCCGGATGCGGACCAGCCAGAGGGATCCGAAGGCCGCCATATAGGCCAGAACCATCAGAAGCAGGGGGGCGAGAAAGACCGGGGCCATCTTGGGCCCACCCCTGGCAAACACGGTGACGCCCTGATGAAGGCTGTTCCACCAGGTCACCGACCAGTGCACCACAGGCAGGTTGACCAGCCCGACGAGCGCCAGGATGGCACAGGCCCGCGCGGCCTTGGCTTCATCATCCAGGGCCGTGCGGAGCGCCATGTAAGCCAGGTAGAAGAGGAAAAGGACCAGAACACTGGTCAGTCTTGCATCCCAGACCCACCAGGTTCCCCACATCGGACGCCCCCAAAGGGATCCAGTGATCAGGGCCAGGGCCGTAAAGCCTGCGCCAAGCGGTGCTGCGGACTTTGCCGCCGCATCGGCCAGGGCATGACGGAAGACCAGGGACAGGAAGCTGGCGACCCCCAGGCAGACATAGGCAAACATGCTCAGCCAGGCTGCGGGAACATGGATGAACATGACGCGAACCGTGTCGCCCTGCTGATAGTCTTCAGGGGCCGTGAATCCGAGCCACAGGCCAGACGCGGCCAGCAGGACGGCCAGGCCCCCGAACAGGGGGGCAGCCCACCTGGAAAAGACCATGAACCGCTCAGGATTGGACAGAAAGGCCGGTGCAGGGATCATCTGAGCGGATTAGCCCCGGGCGGGCCTGCGGGCAATGGGTTTCCGGTGCCTGGCCCGGAACGGGCCCTAGCTGCGGTGGCGCTCAGCGCGCCTGTGCTGCATTTCGTCAAACCGGGCCTGCTGCACGGAGGTCAGCTGGGCCCGGAAGCGGGCATCGGCAGCCGCACGTTCCCGCAGACGGGCCGCCCGGTCGGATCGGGCGCCGCCCTTATGGGCCATGGACCGAAAAGTGGCCTGGTAAGCCTGCAAAGCGGGTTCCTGGGCGGGGGTCAGGTGCAGTTTTTCCCGCAACTTACGGGCGCGGACCGCCGGATCATGAACCTTGTGATCGGTTCTGTCCGGTGGTGCCTTGATGGGGGCATCGGGGGCCGCCAGGGTGAACCCCGCCAGGCCGAAGGAAAAGAGCACGGTCGCAACCGTCATTGCGCGCCGGGGC
>CAIYSH010000164.1 GCA_903928755.1 uncultured Alphaproteobacteria bacterium
AGGGAAGCAACCATTTGAGCAAGCTTTTGGCGTGAATTCAGAAGCTCCGCCGGACGCTCATTGAGAACAGAGGCCCAAGACTTTCCTGCCGCTGATCACGATAGGCAAGGCCGACGGTCGATCTTGGCCCGCCATGGACGTCATTAAGGGTACCAATCCTCTGTCGGTTCAGATTGAAGATACCCGCTTGGACCAAGGTCCTCGGTGATGGCGTCCAGGTCGCAATCAGCTTTACAGTCGGCTGGATCTTGAGGGTTTCGATCCTGTTGAACCGGTAATTGGTGAATGCCATCTCCTCGGCGACGGAGAGGCTGAGGCTGAGATTGCGGGCGGGAATGTCCCAGTTCAGTCGCACATCCCACTCCTGATCCGGCAGGCCCGATATGCTGCGCGTCCGGTGGGTTGTCGGGTCAGTCACCCGGGATCGCCGCCAGGTGCCATTGGCCTGGACCTGTAGTCCCCGGGCACCAAGGGAGGCCAGGGGCAGGGTGGCGTTCAGCACCAGCTCATCCCGGGTCCCGGAGCCGATATTGGCCGGGGAATCTATGGCCCCCGTGGGAGTGAGGATCGGGGCCCGGTCAATCACGTCCGACATTTCGACGTGCTTGCCGGTCAGGACCACAGCACCGTCCTTCAGGATCCGGTGCTCAAGGACCAGTTCAGAGGCCCAGCCCGCCTCGGGGTCCAGGTCTGGATTGCCGGCCGTGACCACGCCATTCTTCAGGGCCGAGCTGGCGGTAAAGTCGGTGAAGTTCAGCTGGCCCACCTCCCGCTCGACCCGCAGGCGGACCTCATTGCCCTTGGCATAGGCCCACTTCAGGGCCAGGCGGGGCTTGGTATAGCTGAGCGATTTGGAGAGGACTGTGTCACCCTTTGAGGCGATCTGTGACAGCTCCTGCCGCAGATCGGTTTCCAGGGTCCACTGGCGGTTGATGGTCCATCTGGCCTTGGCGAAGGCTTCATAGCGCCTTTCCGTCACCGTGACATTGGCACTGGGCAGGGTGATGGACTGACCGTTTTCCGAATAGGCGAGCCGGTTATGCAGGGTGTTCAGCGCCCCTTCGGCACCGACCTCCCAGGTCATGGCCTTGCCGGTCTTCTGTCTTACCACGCCGCGGACAATGTCTTCGCCGGTCCGCGAATTCTGGGCGAAATCTATGGTGCTGGACGGGCTGCGGACCACATCGCCGAACCGGGTGTCCTTGCCCCGGCTCAGGGCGACAAGCTCCAGCGCCATTGTCGGCCCGAGGTCGCGGGTGAACCGTGCCCCGAACTCGGAACTGTCGGCATCATTGCTGACATGCTCCCGTTCCAGGGCTGATTTCGGCGTCAGGGTGCGCCGGGTAATGTCATCGTCATAGGGGGATCTCTGCAGCAGGCCGTTCAGCCGCAGCTGCCCGCCCCCCACCGACAACTCATAGCCCCCCGTTGCCTGATAGTTCCGGCCCATGGCCGTGGACTGGGACAGGCCGGTCTGGAGGGTCTGGCCCTTTGCATCCGTGATCCGGGTCGGGCCGTCACCATAGGTGCTGTCGATGTAACTTCCGCCCAGCAGGCTGAAGTCCCACTTGCGGTCTCCCTGACGGCCGGAGGCCACCAGCCGGACCTGCGGGGCTGATAATCCCTTATCGGGCAGGGCAAGTAGTGACATGCTGGCCTGGAGGGAGGCCGGGGCTTCCTTCCTCAGCACGATATTGGCCAGGACGCTGCGACCCTGCATGTCCACGCCGGAGGCCCCACCGTGGATGATTTCTATGTGATCGACGCTGGACGTCGGGATTCGCCGCAGTATGGCGTCAAGGCTGTCGGTTTTTGCCACCGGTCTCTGGCCATTGACCAGGACATTGCCAGCCGCGTCCTCAAAACCCCGGACGCTTGAGCCGCCATCGAAGGTAAAGCCCGGTATGCGGTCCAGCATGTCCCGGGCCGATGCGGGATGGGCCGCCTCGAAATAGGCGCGCTGATAGTCCGTCGTCCCAGCCTCCGCCGGAGCGGGCGCTGTTGCCAGGGCCGCCGCCTGGGCAAGCGCCAGCAGCAGGCTCACAGCGACCTCACAGGTTCAGGGCGGGACGACAACAGGTTCATCTTATCCGCATACCATGGTGAACCTAAGGAAACTGCAACATACACGCCCTGAGCGAGTGTCTTCTGTGAATTCCCTGTGGACGGGACCACTCCATGAAAAACCCCGCAGCCGTGAAGCTGCGGGGTTTCCGTCATCCGCCGGAACTGTCTCCGACCTGAAAGGTCTCAGTAGCCCTGGATGCGGGCATAACGGTCACGGTGATAGCTCTGACTGCCATAGGCCGCCTCGCAGGCCCGGGCCCGCTTCAGATAGAAGCCGGCATCGTGGGCGTCGGTCATGCCGATCCCGCCGTGCATCTGAACCATTTCGTTGGACACCACGTGGAACACATCGCCCATCTTGGCCTTGGCCAGGCTGACCAGCTCCGGAACATCGGCGCTGTCATTGTCGATGGCGGTCAGAGCCGCCTCGACCGCGCTGCGGGCCAGTTCGAGATCGGTGAACATCTTGGCCGCGCGGTGCTGCAGGGCCTGGAAGGAGCCAATCACCTGACCGAACTGAACCCGGACCTTGAGATAGTCCAGGGTGGTTTCGAAGGCCTGGACAGCGGCACCCAGCATTTCAGCACTGATGCCGGCCCGGGCGCGGTCGAGGACCTTTTCCAGGAGCGGATAGCCCTTGTCGGCCTCGCCCACCACGGCGTCCGCACCGACTTCCACCTTGTCGAAAGTGATGTTGGCAGCACCGCGGCTGTCGGCCAGGGCCAGACGCTTGCGGCTGACACCCTTGGCATCGGCCGGGACCACGAACAGGGTGATCCCCTCCCTGTCCCCGGGCTTGCCGGAGGTGCGGGCCGAAACGATCAGCACATTGGCGGCCAGGCCTTCGAGCACGAAGGTCTTGGTGCCCGACAGGTAGTAGCCTGCACCTGACTTCGTCGCCGCCAGGGCAACCTTTTCCGGCGCATGGTGGGCGCCTTCATCAACGGCCAGGGCTCCGATGGCAGTGCCTTCGGCAATCTTCGGTAGCCACTCGGACTTCTGACCGGCGCTGCCGCCAAGGACCAGGGCGCTTGCGGCACCAAGGCCGGAGGCCAGCAGGGGCGAGGCGGTCAGGGTGCGGCCCAGTTCTTCCAGGATCAGGCCCATGGACAGATAACCGAAATCCGACCCGCCGAACTCTTCGGGGATGATCACCCCGGCCCAGCCCATTTCCGCCATTTCGGTCCAGGCAGCGGCATCGAAGCCGACTTCCACGCCGCTGTCGCGCATCTTGCGGAATGCCGTCACCGGACTCTTTTCCTGGGTCCAGCTCTTGGCGGCGTCGCGGAGCATGCTCTGTTCTTCGTTCAGAACGGCCATTTGATTGTTTCCTCTGATAGGTTCGTTTGCAGGATTTGAGACTGCCTCTGGCAGCCACGCATGGTGTTGTGGTGGGGGGGATCAGGTGTGCTGGGTCAGGTCCGGCAGACCAAGGATCCGTTTGGAGATGATGTTCGACTGAACCTCCTGGGACCCGCCATAGATGGTGAAGGCCTTGCCGCCGAGCCAGCCGCGGACGGCGCCGAGCTCCTCTGCGGTAAAGTCGTCGCCGGTCCATCCAAGGCCCTGATGACCCATGATCTCCAGGGTGATCTCGGCACGGGCCTGCATCCATTGGGTGCCGGCATTCTTCATGATGGAGGTCGCGGCGCTGGGGCCGGAATTGCCCTTGCTTTCCATCATGGCGCGCATGGCGGTCTGCTGGAAGGCGCGGCCTTCGATTTCCAGGGCCGTGATCCGGGTCCGCAGGTCAGGGTCTGCAATACGGCCCTGATCGTCCACGCCCACATACTGCTTGGCCAGATCGACCAGACCGCGTCCGCCGCCGAAGCCGCCGCCGCCGCCACTCAACCCGCCCCGCTCATGTTGCAGGAGCCGCTTGGCTATGGTCCAGCCGCCATTCAGCGGTCCGACAAGGTCCTTCTTCTCGGCGCGGGCGTCGGTGAAGAAGGTCTCGCAGAACGGCGAATTGCCGGCGATCAGCGGGATCGGCCGCACTTCCACACCTGGCTGGTGCATGGTGAAGAGGACAAACGAAATGCCTTCGTGCTTCTTGCTGGTGTCGGTCCGCACCAGACAGAAGCACCAGTCGGCAAACTGTGCGCCGCTGGTCCAGATCTTCTGGCCGTTGATCAGGAAGTGGTCGCCCTTGTCTTCGCACTTGGTAGACAGGGCCGCCAGGTCAGACCCAGCCCCAGGCTCGGAAAAGCCCTGGCACCACTGGACCTCACCCTTGACGATTTTCGGGATGTGTTCCTGCTTCTGGGCTTCCGTGCCGTATTCCAGCAGGGTCGGGCCGAACATCATCACGCCCATGCCGCCGATCGGATTGTAGGCCCCCGCGCGGGCCAGCTCCTGTTGGATGATCCGGCCTTCGGCGGCCGACAGCCCGCCACCGCCATACTGGGCGGGCCAGGTGGGGACACCCCAGCCCTTTTCGCCCATGGCCTTGCGCCAGGCTTCCTGGAACGCGCTCGGGGTCGAGCGCTCTTCCCGCATCATCGGATTGGGGCGGCCCTTGAGGTCCGCCGGGAAATTAGCCTCGATCCAGGTTCTTGCTTCGGATCGAAGGGCTTCCAGATCGTTGCCGCCAAAGTCGGCCATTTGAAACTCCTTCAAAAAATCTCGGTCTCGGGAAAAGGCTTTAGTGGCTCTGGGTCAGATCGGGCAGGCCGAGGATCCGCTTCGAGATGATGTTGGACTGCACCTCGTTGGACCCGCCATAGATGGAGCCAGCCTTGCCGCTGAGCCAGCCGCGCACCGCCGACAGCTCCTCTGCAGAAAAGCCCTCGCCGTCCCAGCCCAGCCCCTGATTGCCCATGAATTCCAGGGTCAGTTCCGCCCTGTCCTGCATGGTCTTCATGTTGGCATTCTTCAGGATCGAGGTGGCTGCGCTCGGCCCGGAATTGCCCTTGGCCTCAAGGGCCGCGCGGCGGACCGTCTGGGCCAGGGCCCGCTTGTCCATCTCGTTCATGATGATCCGGGTGCGAAGATCGGTATCGGCAAGCCGACCCTGGGCGTCCTCACCGACATATTTCTTGGCCACAACCCCGAGTGCAGGCTCGGCGACCGGCGCCCCGCGGGCCCCGTTCATGCCGGAGCGTTCGTGCTGCAGCAGGCGCTTGGCCACACTCCAGCCGCCGTTCAGCGGGCCAACCAGATTTTCCTTGGGCACCTTCACATCGGTGATGAAGGTTTCGCAGAAGGGGGAATTGCCGGCGATCAGCTTGATCGGGCGGATCTCAACCCCGGGGTCGGTCATGGAGAACACGACAAACGAAATGCCCTCATGCTTCTTGCTGGTGTCGGTGCGGACCAGGCAGAAGATCATGTCGGCATACTGGGCCCCGGACGTCCAGATCTTGGAACCATTGACCAGGAAGTGGTCGCCCTTGTCTTCGGCCCGGGTCTGGAGGGAAGCCAGGTCGGAGCCTGCACCCGGCTCGGAGAAGCCCTGGCACCAGCGCACCCTGGCGGTGCAGATGTCGGGGATATAACGCATCTTCTGCTCTTCGGTGCCGTATTCGAGCAGGGTCGGGCCGAACATGCCCACGCCCATGCCACCGATCGGATTCACCGCACCGACCCGCGCCATTTCCTGCTGCAGGACACGGGCCTGAGCCGGGGAAAGTCCGCCGCCGCCATACTGGGCCGGCCAGGTGGGAACGCCCCAGCCCTTGGCACCCATGCGCTCTTTCCACAGCTTGTAGTCGCCCGTGGCTTCGGCCGGGGACATCACCAGACCCAGCAGGGCCTCGGGATCCTCACCCAGGGCCTTGGGGAAGTTTTCGTCGAGCCATTGGGCCGCTTCGGCCCGGAAGGCGTCCAGTTCGCCGCCACCAAAATCCGCCATTCCAAATTCTCCTTAACGTTCAATTCTTTAATGGCCAGCCTGACACAAAATAGCGCCAAGCCGGAGTTATCTATTTCGGGTCTGGAAGCCCCAGCACCCGCTTGGATACGACATTCAGGTTAATCTCCGAAGTGCCGCCCTCAATGGAATTGCCCTTGGACCTCAGCCACGTCCGGACAGCGGCCAGTTCGGGGCCCCCGAAACCCTCACCATCCCAGCCCAGACCTGATTGGCCAAGGGCTTCCACGATAAGTTCATTACGATCCTGGGCAATCTTGGCCCCGGCATATTTCATGATCGACGTCGCTGCCGAGGGACCATTGCCGGCCCGCGCCTCATCTGCCGCCCGCCTGACGGTCATCTGGAAGGACT
The DNA here is from genome assembly GCA_903928755.1 of uncultured Alphaproteobacteria bacterium. Taxonomy (GTDB): domain Bacteria; phylum Pseudomonadota; class Alphaproteobacteria; order Caulobacterales; family Caulobacteraceae; genus Phenylobacterium. The sequence continues at coordinate 6,293 of CAIYSH010000164.1, forward strand.
GGACCTCCATCTGGTGTTCCGTGATCCGCCGACGCAGATCCGCATCGGCCAGCCGACCTGTCTCGTCCAGCCCCACATGGTCCAACGCCGCCTGTTTGACGGTCAGGGCAGCCGCCGGCGCGCCGATCGACCCGCCGCCCAGGCCGGCTGAGATATTGTCCCGCTCGAACTGCAGCAGCCGTTTGGCCACCGTCCATCCGCCGTTCAGCGGCCCGAAGAGCTGGTCCTTGGGCACCTTCACATCGGTGAAGAAGGTTTCACAGAAGGGCGAAGTGCCATTGATCAGCAGGATGGGGCGAACCTCAACGCCAGGCGAGGTCATGTTGATCAGCAGGAAGCTGATGCCCTCGTGTTTCTTGGCCGTATCCGTCCGGACGAGACAGAAGCACCAGTCGGCCAGGTTCGCGCCGCTGGTCCAGATCTTTGAGCCATTGACCAGATAATGGTCGCCCTTGTCCTCGGCCCGGGTCTGCAGGGAGGCCAGATCCGATCCCGATCCGGGTTCGGAATAGCCCTGACACCAGCGCACGGAGCCGGTCACGATCCCGGGCATGTGTTGCTGCTTCAGGGCTTCGGTGCCGTATTCGATCAGGGTCGGGCCGAACATCATCACGCCCATGCCGCCGATCGGATTGCGGGCACCGATGGCGGCCATTTCCTCGGCCAGGACCCGGGCCTGACCCCGGCTCAGACCACCACCGCCATATTGCGCCGGCCAGGTGGGAACGCCCCAGCCCTTTGCGCCCATGGCCTCACGCCAGGCCCTGGCGTCCGCGCTTTCCTTGCCGCCGCCCATGGCTGCAAGTTGGGCGGCCGGATCTGTCCGGAGGTTCTCCGGAAAGTTCGCCTCAAGCCAGCTGCGGGCTTCCGCCCTGAAGGTTTCCGTTTCGACGTCGCCGAAGTCCGCCATCTGAATCCCGTCCTATTTCGGATCTGGCAGGCCAAGCACGCGCTTGGCCACCACGTTTACATTGACTTCCGAGGTGCCGCCCTCGATGGAATTGCCCTTGGATCTGAGCCATCCGTGGGTCGCGGCCAGTTCCCGGGCGGAAAAAGTGTCCCCTTCCCATCCAAGGCCCTGCGCGCCCATGGCCTCAATCATCAGCTCAGATCGCTCCTGGGCAAAGGTTGCGGCAGCATATTTGATGATGGATGTCGCCGCAGACGGACCGTTTGAGGCCCGGGACTCTGCAGCAACCCGGGCGATCGTCCGATAGAAACAGTCGAAGTCCATCTTGTTCTTCGTGATCCGCGACCGCAGGTCGACATCGGCCAGAGCGCCATCCTCATCCGCGCCGAGATAGGAGATTGCGATCTGGCCAAGGTCTCCGGCGGTGCCGCCTGCGCTGCCGCCGCCGCCAAAGCCGCCGGAGATGTTCTGCCGCTCATACTGGAGCAGGCGCTTGGCGATTTCCCAGCCGCCATTGACCTTGCCGATCAGATTGGCCTTGGGAACCTTCACATCGGTGAAGAAGGTCTCGCAGAACGGGCTCTCCCCGGAAATCAGCTGGATTGGCCGGGTTTCGACGCCGGGTGTCGTCATGTCGATCAGGACAAATGAAATACCCTCGTGCTTCTTGGATGTGTCGGTCCGCACCAGGCAGAAACACCAGTCGGCCTTGTTGGCATAGGAGGTCCAGATCTTCTGGCCATTGATCAGCCAGTGATCGCCCTTGTCTTCACACCGCGTCTGCAGGGAGGCCAGGTCCGACCCGGCACCGGGCTCGGAATAGCCCTGACACCAGCGATACCTGCCCTGAACAATCCCGGGCAGATGCTCGAGCTTCTGGGCCTCATTGCCATATTCCAGCAGGACGGGCCCCAGCATCCAGACGCCGAAGGAGGCAAGCGGATCGCGATAGCGGCCCGCGGAAAGTTCCTGGGACAGCACCTGCCCCTCCTCGCGGGTGAGGCCCCCGCCGCCATAGGCACGGGGCCATTGCGGCGCGGTCCAGCCGCGGGCGGCCATGGCCTCCATCCATCTGATCTGGGGATCGTCTGATCCGGCAAAGGCGCGACCGCCCCACACGGCTTCCGGGTCCGTCGGCGCATCCGGCGCGCGCAGTGCCGCTGGATAGTTGTCTTTCAGCCACGCACGGACATCTGCCCGGAACCCGTCGAGGTCACCACCGCCGAAATCGGCCATAAAATCCTCCGCCATCCATTCCGTCTCGGTTCCCACCTTAGCGTCCGCCATGGCTGGAGCAAGAGATACGAACAGTTGTTTGAGTCGCCGCGCCGCGCTTCAAGCGTCGTATCGCGCCCTGAAATCAGTTATGACCTGCCTCAGGTTGAACGGCCCAGGGAACCTGAATGCGATTCTGGCGTGAAATGAGGCCGGCGCTATTTGCCGTGGCACCCATTCTGTCAGCGCTACTCGCACTGGGCGCGGGGGTCATGCTCCTGGCGTCCGGTGCCACCCCCTCCGTCCCTGAGCGCTTCATCGCCCTGTATGAAGTCACGCCGGCGGCGCTGATCGAAGTCAGCCACTTCATTTCCAGCATACTCGGTCTTGTTCTCGTCATGCTGGCCTTCGGCCTGCGGTCACGGCTGGACGGGGCCTGGGCGGCGACCATTGCCAGCTTGCTGATTGCGGCGCCGCTGGCGCTGCTGAAAGGCTTCGTCTGGGAGGAGACCGCTGCCCTGACCGGCATAGCCCTGGCCTTGCTGCCTTTCCGCCTCGCCTTCCCCCGCAAGGCGCAGCTGACCCGCATGGAGGTGACGCCAGGCTGGCTCCTGTCAGCCGCAGCCCTTGTCCTCGGGGCTGGCCTGCTTGGCCTGTGGTCCTTCCGGCATGTGGACTATGCCGGCCAGCCTTTCTGGAAAGCCATGATTGACCGTGACATGGCCCGGTCCATCAGAGCCTGGGTCGGTGCGGCTGTTGCGCTTCTGGCCTATGGCGTCTGGCGGCTTGCGGCCACAGCGGCGACGCCAAGGGTCATCGGTGAGACGGATCCGGATTTTCAGAAGGTGCGGAGCGTTCTGGCCACGGCGGAGGATGCGGAGCCAGGCTCAAACCTCGCCTTGCTGGGAGACAAGCGGTTCCTGTTTTCTGTCTCTGGAGACAGTTTCCTGATGTTCGGCGTCCGCGGCCGGTCCTGGCTCGCCCTCGGGGGTCCGGTCGGACGGCGGGATGAGCGCCTCGAACTGCTCTGGCGGTTTCGTGAACTGGCCGATGCCCATGCCGCAAGGCCCGGCATCTATTCGATCAGCGCCGACAACCTTCCCGATGTGGTCGAGCTCGGTTTTTCCATCCAGAAAGTCGGAGAATCCGCAGCCGTTCCTCTGGACAGTTTCCGGATTGAAGGCCGCCGGCGCGGGAATCTCCGTCGGGCCTGGCGCAAGGCCGGCGAGGATGGCGCAAGCTTTCAGGTTCTGGCGCCGCAGGACGTTTCGGATCACCTGCCGGAACTTGCCGCCATTTCCGAGGACTGGCTCGCGACCCATTCCGGTGGCGAAAAGGGGTTCTCCATGGGGGGCTTCAACCCGGGTTATCTCTGCGAGTTCCCGGTGGCGGTTGTCCGGTGGGAAGGACGCATCATCGCTTTTGCCAATCTCTGGACCACAGCGACCAGGTCTTCGTTTTCCATGGACCTGATGCGCTATGTGGATACCGGTCCGAAGAACATCATGGACTATCTGTTTGTCGAACTGATCGAATGGGGTCGCGCCGAGGGTTATCAGGCCTTCGAATTCGGCATGGCTCCCCTGGCAGGCCTGGAAGACAGGCCTCTGGCCCCGATGATGTCCCGGGTGGGTCGGCTCTTCTATGATCGGGGCGAGGACATCTATAACTTCCAGGGCGTGCGCAAGTTCAAAGACAAATACGATCCCCTCTGGCAGCCGCGATACATAGCGGCCCCAAACAAATGGTCGATCCCCCTTTTGCTGGCAGATGTCGGTCTGCTGTCGTCGGGCGGGGTCGCGGGCCTGGCCAAGCGTCCGCGCAGGTCGGGTGAAGGCTAGGGCGGTTCACCGCCCGGTTGTCACCCCCAGCAGGTTCACCAGATGCGCCAGCAGCACGATTGCCGCCGTGGCCGAGGCCACCATCAGGGGGCGCCAGGGGATCAGTCTGGGCCCTTTCCGGATATTGAGTGGCTGTGCTCCGCGCCACCCGAACAGGATGGCAGCCAGAACGCTGACCATGATCAGTCCCAGCGTTGTTTTCATGTCCATAGCCGTCCCCTAGCCCACGGCAACCCGTCGGGAAAGTCGATGTTCGTCCACAGTTGATTCTTCGACCACGCTACATCTTGCGTTAGGACTTCGTTTACACCCCAAGCATCGGTGGTTAGCCTGTCACGAGACTGCCGGGAGAGCGATTCGGATGACGACGGGCGCGCCATGGAGCGTGAAGGGGATTGATCCTAAGGCCCGTGAGGTCGCAAAGGATCTTGCCCGTCGCTCAGGCATGACGCTTGGTGAGTGGCTCAATCAGATGATTTTCGAGGAAGATGGTCCTGAGGACATCGCTTCGGAATCCTATTTCACGGGTCCCGAAACCGGCTTGAGGGGGCCTGTCAGGACTTATTACGAGTCAGCGCGACAGGAAATGCCGGCGCGGCCAGCGGCCTCGGCGAGCGCCCCCTCCAGGTTTGAGGCCCCCGAGCATGCGGCGGACGAAATCGGCCGGGTGACCCTTGCCCTCGACAGGCTCGCAGACCGGATCGAGGGCTCTGAAGGCCGCACGGGTCTGGCCATTGCCGGTGTCGAGCACTCCGTCCGGGAGGCTGCGGCGCGGATCGAGGCGGCTGAACGCGAACAGGTTGCCATAGCGGCACGTTTCGAAAATGCCGTCCATGAAACCCGTGAAGTCCAGGAGCAGATTGCCAGCCGTCTGAAGCGTGTCGAAGCCGAAGCTGCCGGCCCGAAGTCGGCAGAGGCGCTCCATGCGCTGGAGACGGCCTTGGGCAAGGTGGCCAATCATCTCTATGAAGGGGAGGCGCGGACCCGAAGGACGCTGGATGCCCTCCGCGACCGCATGGATCATGTGGAGACGGGCGAAGGCGCGGCGGCCGGCGCGGCCATCGAGCAGGCGGTTTCCCGGATCGGTGAGCGGCTGGTCGAGGCAGAAGCCAGGACAACGACCGCGCTGGAAGGCCTGCACGCGTCCTTCTCGGGCCTCGAAGGCCGGATCGGGTCCCTGGAGGGGGGCGATTCTCCGGTCATGGATCAGAGGCTTGCGCGGCTTGCTGCGGCCTTGACCGAGCGGGTCGAGGCCGTCCGCAATGAGCTGGCCCAAAGCCTGCAGGCTGCTGCTGAAGGCCGGTTCGACCGGATGGAGCGCAAGCTTTCCGAAATGACGGATCAGGTCCGGGTCGCCGAGCAGAAATCTGCCCAGGCGATCGAGCGCCTTGGTCAGGAAGTCACCAATGTCGCGGATACCCTCAGCCGTCGGGTCATAGCTGCAGACCAGAAGAGTGCGGATACCCTGGGGCAGGTGACGGCCGAGGTCGGGCGCATCACCCAGGCCATGGAGAGCCGTTTCACGCAGAACGACAAGGTTCATGCCGTTGCCATGGAACGGCTTGGCGCGGAGATCAATCGCATCAGTGAGCGCCTGGCGGACCGGATCGGCTCTGCAGAGCGACGGTCTGCCCAGGCCATAGATGATGTCAGTGGGCAACTTGCGCGGGTCACGGAGAAGATCGGACAAAGGGCAATCGGTACTGACATTGCCGAGACCCTTCGCAGTACCGAGGATCGCACGGCGCGTCTGCTGGCCGAAACCAAGGAAAGAATTGATCAGAGCCTGGCGGAAAATCAGCGACAGATTGCACAGACGCTTGCCTCTGCGCCCGTAGCCCCGCCTGTTGCAGTTGCGCCGGTTGCCGTCGCAATGGATGATCGGGGAGATCCCTTTGGCGATCCGGAGCCATTTCCGGATTTTGTAGCCCATCCGGTGCCGTTGGCCCGGGCACCAAGAGATCCCGCCCTGCAGGCCCCGATACCCTCACCGGCCCTCCAGGTCGCAGATGACAATCTTGACCGTTTTGATCCGGCCAATTTTGAGGCTGTGGATTCGTTTGCGCCATCCACGGGGCCCCGGTTCCCGGGCGATGCGCCGGTTGACGACGATCTCCCGGATTTCGTGAACGAGCAGCCCGCTTATCCGGTTGCTCCGGGGCGGCCGTCCGAAGATGTTGCGCCAAGGCCACACGAGACAAGCCCATCGAGGCTGATCATGCCAGAACCGTCCTGGGCGGCTGCTGGGCCCGTCGGGGTTGGTGCCTCGGATGTCACCGCGAGCCGGCCCCTGACGACCCGCGAAGTCATTGAGCAGGCCCGAGCGGCGGCCCGTGCTGCAGGTGAGGCTGAAGCGCAGGCAAAATCCAAGAAGGGCGCGCGTGGCGGATCGATCCTCTCACGCCTGAACCGCCCGAAGCGTCAGGCTGGATCCGTTCTCCAGAGCCTGGTCGTCTTTGTGGGGGCCGGTGCCGTCCTGAGCGTGGGGATTGCCGGTTATGTCCTCATGGAGGGACGGCCCGGCGGAGCCCCTCCCGAGCGGGTGGCCCGGTCGCTTGCGGCTCTGAACCAGGGTCAGACGGCCGAAATTCCCTCTGTTGAAGTTGATCCTTCCCAGCCATCAAAAGAGCCCTTGGTCGCGTTGGCCATGGCGACTCCAGGGGCAGGGGGGCAGCCCCTTCCCACGCTTGATTCCGCCGGTTTTGCAGATCGGTTCTCGAAGGCCGCCGAGGCGGTTGAAATCCGGAAGCCGGGTGCAATCGATGAACTCAGGCTCGTCGCGAGCCAGGGCTATGCACCGGCCCAGTTCTATCTCGCCAAGATGTATGAGACAGGTGATGGCGGTCTGAAAAAGGACCTGGCCACGGCCCGTCAGTGGACAAGCCGTGCGGCGGAAAACGGCGAGCCGCGCGCCATGCACAATCTCGGCATTGCCTTCATTGACGGCGTGGGAGGACCCAAGAATTCGGTGACGGCAGCGCAGTGGTTCCGCCGTGCTGCTGAGCTCGGCCTCGTTGACAGTCAATACAATCTGGCAGCCCTGTATGAGCGAGGCATGGGCGTCAGCCAGAATGCGGCTGAGGCCTATCGCTGGTATCTCATTGCGGCAAAGGCCGGAGACCAGGCTGCACGCAAGCGTGCCGAACAGGTCCGGGTGCAGTTGAATCCGGATGCGCGAATTGTCGCCGAGCGTGCCGCAGCCGCTTTCCGTCCTTCGGTGTCGACGCCCGCACCGGTTCCGTCGGCAACGGCCAGCCTTGGAACGGATGCAGCGGGTACGGCGACGGTCCAGAAGGCCCTGTCCCAGCTGGGCTATTACCAGGGTCCGACCGATGGCGCAGCCTCGCCTGCCCTGAACCTCGCCCTTGCCGCCTATCAGCGCGACCAGAATCTGACCCCTACGGGCGTTCTGGATCAGGCCACCGTGACCCGACTTTCGGTCTTCACCCGCTGACGGCAA
>CAIYSH010000165.1 GCA_903928755.1 uncultured Alphaproteobacteria bacterium
CGGTGTAAATCGCAGCAACCTCGAAGGTATCGCCTCCGGGAGCGCGCAGCACGCGCTCGTGGTCAATGACCCGGGCACCGACCGCGACCCGGTTCAGCAGATCGGCCTTGTTCTGCGGGAAATCGGCAAACAGTTTGGCGTGGCGGGCCCGGATGGCCTCAATGCCCTGAGCGGTAACGGCACCATTGAAATCGGCAAGCACGGCATCGTCGGCATAGTAAGAGCAGAAGGACTCAAGATCCTGGCTGTTATAGGCATCGAACTGCCGGTCCACGACATCAAATGGCGTTATGCAGGCTGGCGCGCTCATCGATCCACCTCTCCGAACACGATATCCAGCGAGCCCAGGATCGCCGACACATCCGCCAGCATGTGGCCCCGGTTCATCCAGTCCATGGCCGACAGGTGGGCAAAACCCGGGGCGCGGATCTTGCAACGATAGGGCTTGTTGGTGCCATTGCTGACCAGATAGACCCCGAACTCACCCTTGGGCGCCTCAACCGAGGCATAGACCTCGCCTTCAGGTGTGCGGAAGCCTTCGGTATAGAGCTTGAAGTGGTGGATGAGGGCCTCCATTGAGCGCTTCATCTCACCGCGACGTGGCGGAGCGACCTTGTTGTCCAGGGTCATGACCGGGCCTGGCGTCTTCTTGAGCCGGTCAACGCACTGCAGGATGATCCTGGCGCTCTCGCGCATTTCCTGCATGCGGCAGAGATAGCGATCATAGCAATCGCCATTGAGCCCGATGGGAATATCGAACTCGAGGTCGTTATAGCACTCATAAGGCTGGGACCGACGCAGATCCCACTCAATGCCCGAGCCACGGACCATGACGCCCGAAAAGCCCCAGGCCAGGGCCTGGTCCCTGGACACCACGCCGATGTCGACATTCCGCTGTTTGAAGATGCGGTTGCCGGTGATCAGTTTGTCGATGTCGTTCAGGGGACGATCAAAGGCCCTGGCCCAGGCCCCGATGTCGTCCACCAGGGATTCGGTCAGGTCCTGATGGACGCCGCCAGGCCGGAAATAATTGGCATGAAGGCGCGCTCCGGAGGCGCGCTCATAGAAGACCATGAGCTTTTCACGTTCTTCAAATCCCCAAAGTGGCGGAGTCAGGGCACCGACGTCCATGGCCTGGGTCGTCACGTTCAGCAGATGGTTCAGGACCCGGCCGATCTCGCAATACATGACCCGGATCAACTGGGCGCGGATCGGAACCTCGACACCCAGCAGGCGCTCAATCGCCAGACAGAAGGCATGCTCCTGGTTCATCGGTGCCACATAGTCGAGGCGGTCGAAATAGGCGATGTCCTGGAGGTAGGTGCGGTACTCCATCAGCTTTTCAGTGCCGCGGTGCAGCAGGCCGATGTGCGGATCAACACGCTCGACGACCTCACCATCAAGCTCAAGCACAAGGCGCAGAACGCCATGGGCCGCAGGATGCTGGGGACCGAAATTGATGTTGAACTTGCGGACCGGCGTTTCCGGAACGACCGGTGTCTGCGAAGCGTCGTCAGCCACTATTTCGCCTCCGCCTTGTCATCGCCCGGCAGGACGTAATCTGCGCCCTCCCACGGCGAGAGGAAGTCCCAGTTGCGATATTCCACTGATTTCACCGGCTCATAGACAACGCGCTTGAGTTCGTCGTCATAGCGAAGCTCAACATAGCCGGACATCGGGAAGTCCTTACGGAGCGGATGACCATGGAAGCCATAGTCGGTCAGGATCCGGCGCAGGTCGTCATGGCCGTCAAAGAAAACGCCATACATGTCGAAGGCTTCGCGCTCATACCAGTTGGCGTTGGGATAGACACCACTGACGGTATCGACCGGGGTATCCTCGTCGGTCTGGACCTTCAGACGGAGGCGCACGTTCCTGGTCAGGGACAGCAGGTGATACACAACATCAAAGCGCAGGGCACGATCGGGATAATCCACCGCAGTCAGGTCGATCATCTGCTGGAAGCTGAACATGTCCCGAAGTAGGGTCAGGGCCGGAACAATCCTGTCGGCCGGACCGGTCAGGGTCAGCTCCCCAAACGCAAACGAAACACCTGTTACGGCCCCATTGCTGGCCTTGACGATCTGGTCACCCAGGGTGATCAGCTGATCTTGGGTTGCGGGCCAGCTCATCGTTCGATCGTCCCGGTGCGACGGATCTTCTTCTGCAATTGCAGCACGCCATAGACCAGCGCCTCGGCCGTCGGCGGGCAGCCGGGAATATAGATATCCACCGGAACGATCCGGTCACAGCCTCGAACGACCGAATAGCTGAAATAGTAGTAGCCCCCCCCGTTTGCGCAGGAGCCCATGGAGATCACATAACGCGGCTCTGGCATCTGGTCGTAAACCTTGCGCAGGGCCGGAGCCATCTTGTTGCACAGGGTTCCCGCAACGATCATCACATCCGACTGGCGCGGACTGGCGCGAGGCGCGAAGCCATAGCGCTCGAGATCATAGCGCGGCATGGAGGCATGCATCATCTCCACGGCACAGCAAGCCAGACCGAAAGTCATCCACATCAGGGAACCCGTCCGGGCCCAGGTGATGAGATCGTCTGACGCGGCAGTTATGAAGCCCTTGTCGGCCAGGGTCTGGGAAATCCCGTCAAAGAAGGGATCATGGGCCTTGGGATCATAGCCCTCGACCGTCGAACGACC
>CAIYSH010000166.1 GCA_903928755.1 uncultured Alphaproteobacteria bacterium
CCAGACGGCCAGACGCGTCAGGCCCTCAATACCTTCAGAAGTCGTCGCTACGCCCATCTTCTCTGCGCGCCGCAGGCCGTCGCTGTCAGGATCAATTCCGACCATCGCCCCCATCTGAAGCAGTTTGGAATTGCGAAGGACCTTGATCATCAGGTCCGTGCCGATATTACCTGAACCGACGATTGCAACCTTCAGGCGATTGTCATGGTTTGCGGCCAAAGGCTCCGCCCTAATTCTGCTGCATGGTTGGGCCTCCCTTAAACAGAGGCGGGGTTCAAAACTCAAACCAGGGCTTTAACCCCTCTCTCACAGAGTGAATGAAGCCAAGGGGCTGTTTCACCACCCTGCTTTGCAACCGGCCTGAAGCGGCCCTAATCCCGAAGTCAAGGCGGAGGAAAAAACATGATCGCCAAATTCTGGCTCGGTCTGGGACTGACAGCGGTGGCATCGGCGACGGCATCGACAATGGCCTTTGCCCAGGCGGAAATGCCCCCCGAAAAACCAGACCCGACGCATATTCCCTTCATCCTGCCTGCGGACATTCCATGGACCGGCACGGCCGGCCGTCAGCAGCAGTTCAAGATTTTTGGCGACCCGGCAAAACCCGGTCCCTATGTCCTGCTGATGAAGTGGTATCCGGGTGCCTACAGCCGACCCCATTACCATGAAAAAAGCCGCTATATCACCGTGATTTCAGGCACCTGGTGGGTGAGCTCCAGCAATCATTACGACCCCACGAAGACCTATCCCCTCCCCGCCGGAACCGTTGTCCGCGACGAGCCGATGACGGTCCATTGGGACGGCGCGAAGGACGCCCCGGTCATTCTGGAAATTTCCGGCGAGGGTCCATCGCCAAACATCAATGTGGGTGAGGATGGCAAACCCCTCCCGCCCAAAGCCCCAAGCACGCCGCGCCCGGAGTAATGCAGATGAAGACTTCCATGATCCGTCACTTGATGGTCGGCGCAGCGCTCTCGCTGCTGGCGGGCCTTGCCTCGGCCCAACAGGCTCCCGGCGGTGGCCAGGGGGGTTCACAGGGGGACTACAATGTCTCGGCCCGGTCTGACGCAGACAAGGCCCTGCCAAATCCCTATGCCCGGGACGAAACCCATTTCAGGATTCCGAAGTCCATGACCCTTGGCGGGACCAGCGGCATTGATTTCGACCATGATGGCAAATCCATCTGGATCGCCCAGCGCTGCGGTGGCCAGGATTACTGCATCGGCTCGGATGCAGATCCCATCTGGAAGTTCGACGCCCAGGGGCGCGTCGTCAAACACTTCGGCGTGGGTCTGATCACCTATCCCCATGGACTTCATGTCGACCGGGACGGTGCAATCTGGGTCACGGACGTGCGAACCAACACCCACGAGCAACAGGGACAGTCGGCAAAGCGGCTTCCCGGCGCAAAGCCCAATGGTGCCCAGGTTGTCAAATTCAGCCCTGAGGGCAAGGTGCTCATGCGCCTCGGGGTGCAGGGCGAATATGGCACGGATGATGCCCACCTCTCGCAACCTTCGGCAGTCATCACCGCGCCGAACGGAGACATCTTCGTCGCCGACGGTCACGACAGTGCGCCCTCCAACAACCGGATCGTCCGCTATGACCGGACCGGCAAGTTCATCAAGGCCTGGGGTGGTCCCGATGACATGAACTGCCCGCACGCCCTGGCCCTGGATTCCCAGGGACGCCTCTTCGTCGCTGATCGCGGCAACAACCGCATCCTGATCTATAACCAGGACGGAAAGCTGCTTGAGACCTGGAAGCAGTTCGGCAAGCCCAGCGGCCTGTATATCGACAAGGATGACGTCCTTTATTCCGCAGATTCACAGTCCGGCGTGCGCCAGCAGAATGCCTATATCCGTGGGGTTCATGTTGGCAGTGCAAGGACCGGACAGGTCACGGCCTTCATTCCCGACCCTCTGGGGAACCCGACCCCCTGGTTCCCCCTGCGTGGTACCACCGGTGCCGAGGGGATCGTCGCCCGTGATGGCACCATCTATGTGTCGCAGGTGACGCCATCCGGTCTGGCGAAATATACCCTGAAGTAAGAGCCGATCTCACCTGTTGAGACAGGCGGGTCGCTTTCGGGAGAGGCTCGCCTGTCGCCAGCTGTCCGTTCTGCCTAGGCTGACAGCCACAAGCGGCCTCGAAGCTGCAAGCCAAGGGAGATGGGACATGGACGCCGTCGAGACCAAGCCACGGGGAAGCGGAGACCTCTATGCCTGGGTAGTCCTGCTGGCCGCCTTCCTCTGTTTCGGTGTGGTGTTCGGAACGGTCACCTATGCGTTCACCGTCTTCGTCAATCCGATTTCCAAGGCCTTCAACATCTCGCCGACCCGGGTGGTGTTCGGGTTTACCCTGGTAAATATCGGTACGGGGGTTCTCGGGATATTTGCCGGGCGTTTGCTGGCGCGGTTCCCGATACGCAATGTCATGGTCGGGGGCCTGCTGGCCCTGTCCGCCGGATTTCTGGCCCTCTCCTACGTCACCGCCATCTGGCAGTTCTATCTGGTCTACAGCCTGATCGTGGCCTTCGGTGCCGCCATTGTCGCCCCGATGGGAGCCTCTTCGGTGGTGGCAAACTGGTTTGCAACCAACCGCGGGCGCGCCCTGACCATTGCCACACTGGGCACATCATTCGGACAACTCCTGATCCCGCCCTTTGCGGCACAGATGATTGAATCCGGGGGGTGGCCAAGCGCCTATCGCGCCTTCGCCCTGATCCTGCTCGCCGTCGCCGTGCCCGTGGGACTCATACTGGTGGATCACCCCTCAACACGTGACCCGAAGGTCGAAGGTGATCAGCCGTCAGTCGACACCGCAGCCACCTTGACCAACCGCGAAATCCTTGGACGCAAGGACTTCTGGGTCATCCTTTTCAGCTATCTCATGACGGTCATCGTCTATCTGGGCCTTGTCGCGACCATCGTGCCCTATGCCCGCACCTTCGGCGTCTCGCCCGTTCAGGCGGCCCAACTCACGGCGACCATGGGCATTGCCGCCATTGTCGGAAAAATCGGCTTCGCGACCTTTACCGACCGCATGGGCCTGAGGAATACCTTCTGGATTGCCATTGGCCTGAACCTGGTCGCCCTTGCGCTCATGCTGACGGTGCCCGGCTATTCCATCCTGATCGCGGCAAGCGCGATGATCGGCGGCTCGGCCGGCGGCGTCCTGCCAGTCTGGCCCGGTCTGGTGGCCTTCCGGTTTGGTCCGCGCGCCCTGCCCCAGGTCATGGGCCTGATGAGCCCCATCGTCATCAGTCTGCAGGGCTTCGGTGCGCCACTGGTGACCGGCATGCATTTCCACGGTGCCTTCCCCTATCTGATCGGGTCGCTGGTGGTATCGGTAATGAGAGCGGAGGCTAGGAGTTTGGAGGCGGCGGAGAAGGATGCCATAGGAGGAGGAAGTTAAACGGTAAGGAAGGGAAA
>CAIYSH010000167.1 GCA_903928755.1 uncultured Alphaproteobacteria bacterium
AGACAGCCTGTTCGCCGGAAGCCTAACCGATAACATAGCGCTTTTCGATGAAAGCATAGACATGGAGCGCGTCGTTACCGCTTCGGTCGCGGCCTCAATCCATGACGATATTTCGCGAATGCCGATGCAGTATGAAACCCTGGTCGGTGATATGGGGTCCACGCTCTCGGGCGGCCAGAAGCAGCGGCTTCTGCTTGCCCGCGCCCTTTATCGCCAGCCTAAAATCCTCATCATGGATGAAGGCACTGCCCATCTCGATACCGCACATGAGCAAGCCGTGAATGCCGCTATCGGCGCAATGGGCATCACCCGCATCATCATTGCCCACCGTAAGGAAACCATCGCCCAGGCAGGACGCGTGCTGGTTTTGACAGGTGGCAAGCTCCACGATTTGAAGGCCTTGATGGCGAAGCCGCATCTGGCGCAAGGGCGGGACGCATAATCCTAAATGCCCCTCAGACCGTCCGGGTCTGGCGGCGCCAGAGGGCGGCGTACTCTCCGCCCCTGGCCAGGAGGTCGTCGTGGGTTCCGCGTTCGACCACCTTGCCCCGGCGCAGGACGACGATCTGATCGGCGTCGACAATGGTCGACAGGCGGTGGGCGATGACCAGGGTTGTGCGTCCGGTCCGGACCTTGCGAAGGGTCTGCTGGATGGCCTCTTCCGTCGGACCATCGAGGGCACTGGTGGCTTCGTCCAGGATCAGGAAACGCGGATTGGCCAGCAGGGCGCGGGCTATGCCGACCCGCTGACGCTCACCGCCCGAGAGCTTCAACCCCCGCTCACCGACCATGGTCGCCAGGCCCTGGGGCAGGCTCTCGATGAAGGCCCCAAGTTCCGCAGCGTCCGCCGCAAGCCTTACATCATCCTCGGAGGCGTCTGGCCGGGCGAAGGCGATATTGGCGCGCAGGGTGTCGTTGAACAGGGCCACATCCTGTGGAACAAGTGCAATGGCCCCGCGAAGCTCGGATTGCCGGACCGTTTTCAGATCCAGACCATCAATCACCACGCGGCCCGAATTGGGATCCAGCAGACGCAGGGCCAGACGCACGGCCGTGGTTTTGCCCGCCCCCGAGGGACCGACGATCGCCGTCGTGGTGCCCGGCGGAATGTCGAAACTGACACCTTTCAAGCCTGTGGAGCGGGCGTCATGCTGGAAATCGACCCCCTCAAAGGCGATGGCAGCCCCCTTGCCGCTGGAGGGCGGCAGGTCGGCGGCGTCGGGCGCATCGACAATGTCCGGTGCGACGGCGGTGAGACCCACCATCTGCTCCATGTCGATGAAGGCCTGCCGGATTTCCCGATAGTTGAAGCCCAGCATGTTCAGCGGCACATAGAGGCTGGTCAGCAGCAGGATGGCCGTGGTGACGTCGCCAATCCGCATGCGGCCATGCAGAACCTCGATCCCGGCCAGCACGGTCATGATGGCCAGACCGATGTTCAGGATCACCGCCTGAACCGCGTTCAACAGGGAAAGCGATGTATTGGCCTGGACCGAGGCCTTCACATAGCGGCCCATGGCGTCCTGGTAGCGCACCACCGTGCGGCCTTCGGACCCGAAGGTCTTGATTGCCTCGTAATTGATCATGGCATCCACCGACAGACCCGCGGCCCGGCTGTCAGCCTCATTCAGCTCGCGCCTGTGGCTGAGGCGCCAGTCGGTGATCCGGAAAGTCAGAACCGTGTAGATGACGATGGTTACGAGCGCAGTCGCAGCAAACCGCCAGTCCAGCTTCAGCGCCATGACCGCCATGGCCAGGACCAGCTCCACCGCCGTCGGCCCCAGGCTGAACACCACACTGCGGATCAGGAAGTCTGTAGACCGCGACCCACGGTCAATGATCCGCGCCAGGGTGCCGGTCTGCTTGCTCTGGTGAAAATCGAGGGAGAGGCCCAGGGTATGGCCAAAGGCCTCCACCGCCGCCTTGGCCATGGTGGCCTGGGAGACGGGTGTGAATATGGCCTCCCGGGCGAAGGGGGCACAGGCCGAAATCAGCCGCAGGGCCGCGAAAGCCAGGGCCAGGCCGACAAAATTCAGGCCCAGCGCAACCCCCGATGTCGCGACGGGCGACAGGGAATTGATCCCCTCCCCCAGCATGACCGGTGCCCAGACCCCGGCCAGCTTGCCGGCGAAAACCAGACCCAGCGCTGACGGGATCCGCCATTTCAGGCCAGGCGCACCGCTGCGCATCACCAGACGGCCAAGGTCGGCCATGGATCTCCAGAAGCTGAAACGGACCCCGGCCGGGGCCACGGCGCCGCCCATGCGCCCGGACGCGTGATGAAAGCTCATGGCACCCCGGGGTCCTGTCCATAGATCCAGGTGGTCTGCTCACCCCCGCCCGGCGTCATCCAGTCGACCTTCAGATCGCGCCCCACACGTGTCGTCCGATAGGGGCCTGACGTCAGGGGGGTGGCGCGGTCGATATCCAGGTTCAGGCTCATATTCATGGAGTCCCCAAAGACCTTCAGGCTGTGTTTTCCCGGATTGACCGGACCTGTGAGCGCCAGGACAAACCGGCCCTGCGCATCTGCCCGGCCTTCGCCCAGCTTGTCGCCATCCAGCCTGACACTGGTTTTCGTGCCGGCCGGACAGAAGCCGGAGACAACGGCACCACCCTCATGGTCAATATCCAGGGCCGTGACCCGGGCTGGTGTGCTTGCTGCCAGAACCATGGCCCCCGCACCGGACCGAAGGACCACCCCGAGGCCATCCGGCGTCACCAGCAGATAGCCGGAGGCCTGAAGGACCCGGCCTGAGACAACCTCGGACACGCCATACATCTCGGCCTGCGCCGAGGGCGGCAGACGGACCCGCCAATGTCCGGACGACTCTGCGGTCGTGCTGGCAACCCGGCCTGAAGGCCTGGAGATCCGCACTTCGGCACGGTCTGAGGCGGTCCCGGCAATCTCGATCTGTCCTGCAAGAATTCGCACCGATGTGACCTGCGGCGGGGCCCGGTAATCAATTTCCGTGGCGGGTCTGGAAGCTGTCCCCGGGGCAGTGGCCGACGGACGACTGCAGCCCGCCGAGACCAACAGGATTGCCACAGCAAGGAATGCGGAGGAATATGGCTTCTGGCGCACGGTTTGGTCGAAACTCCATCCGGTTGAGTCAGGTTGCGCCGTCCGCAGATACAGCGAGCCCTGTTCCTTCTTAGAGCATTTTGCGGAGCATCCCATGGGGCAATCACCTCGGTCCATTTCCTCTGTCTGCGTCTTCTGCGGCGCGTCCGGTGAGGCCGCACCAGACCTGCTCGATGCCGCAGCCCGACTGGGACAGGCCCTGGCCGCCGCAGATTTGAAACTGATCTATGGCGGTGGTGGCGTTGGCCTCATGGGGGCCTGCGCCCTGGCAGCCCACGAGGCTGGCGGCAAGGTGCTGGGCATCATTCCTCATTTCCTGAAGGTGCGGGAACAGCGCCTGGACGTGGTCGAAACCATCGTTGTGGAGTCGATGCACGAACGGAAGATGCAGTTGTTTGACCGGTCTGATGCCTTCATCGTCCTGCCAGGCGGCATAGGCACCCTGGAGGAAATTGTCGAACTCCTGTCCTGGCGGCGCCTCGACCTGCATGCCAAGCCTGTCGTCTTCTACAATGTCGACGGCTTCTGGGAGCCGCTCTTTGCCCTGTTCCAGCACACGGTTGATGCCAAGTTGACGCCACCGGACTTCATGCAGAGCTGGACCACCGCCGATACGGTCGACGCCATCCTGCCGGCGCTGTTGTCTGCCCTGCCGGCCCCCGACAGCGATCCCGGGATCAATGAAAAAGCCTAGCTTACCTGGTCCCGGAAACCGTTGACGATGGGATAGCGGCGATCCCGGCCAAAGGCCCTCGGCCCGATCTTCACCCCGGGCGCCGCCTGACGTCGCTTGTATTCCGAATTGTAGAGCAGACGCTGGACCCGCTCGACCGTTTCCGGCGCATGGCCCCGGGCGACGATCTCATCAAGGGTCGCTTCCTCTTCGACCAGCCCGTGAAGGATGGCGTCAAGTTCAGCGTATTCCGGCAGACTGTCCTGGTCCTTCTGGTCAGGGCGCAGCTCTGCCGAAGGTGCCTTGGTCAGGATTCGCCGGGGAATGGGATCCTCGGCGACCCCGAAGGGATTATTGGCATTACGCCATTCACAGACCCCATAGACATCAGTCTTGTAGACATCCTTCAGGACATTATAGCCGCCACACATGTCGCCATAGAGGGTGGCATAACCCACCGCCATCTCGCTCTTGTTGCCGGTGGTCAGCAGCATGAGGCCCAGCTTGTTGGACAAGGCCATGAGTGACAGGCCCCGGGTGCGGGCCTGGATGTTTTCTTCGGTAAGGTCGGGTGCCTTGCCTTCGTAAAGCGGGGTAAGCATTTCGGCAAAGGCGTCAACCGCCGGGGAAATGGCGATCTCATCCAGACGCACACCGAGGCGGCGGGCGCACCCTTCGGCATCCTCAAGACTGTCACGACTGGTATAACGTGACGGCAGCATGAAGCAGCGCACCCTGTCGGGGCCAAGGGCATCAGCAGCAACCACGGCAACAATGGCAGAGTCCACGCCGCCGGAGAGACCAAGCAGCACGCCGGGGAATCCGGACTTGTCCACATAGTCCCGCAGGCCCAGCACCATGGCGTGGTAGACCTCGCCATAGCCGGTCAGCCATTCCGCCATGGGTGCATCGCTCAGCGTCCAGCCGTCTGATCGGCGGGTCCAGGTGGTCAAGGCCAGAGCCTCTTCGAACATCGGCAGGCGCATGACGGTTTCGCCCCTGGCGGAAACCGCGAAGGAGCCGCCATCGAACACCAGCTCGTCCTGCCCCCCCACCTGATTGACATAGAGCAGGGGCAGACCGGTTTCAGCGACCCGGGCACGGGCGACGTCCATCCGCTCTGTATCCGCCATCCGGCGATAGGGCGAACCATTGGGGGTCACCAGGATTTCAGCGCCCTGGGCCTTCAAGGCCGCACAGACCCCCTGGCCCCAGATATCCTCACAGATCGGGGTTCCGATCCGGACGCCCTTCCAGGTAAAAACGCTCGGACCCTCGCCGGGTTCGAACACCCGCTTTTCATCGAAAACGCCGTAATTGGGCAGGTCGCACTTGAAGGCCAGCCCCCTGACCTCGCCGCCCGCCAGAAAGGCCAGGGCATTCCTGGGTCTGCGGCCAGGGGCCTCAGGTGGCCAGATGACCCCGATCAGGGCGGCGAAATCCTCATTCGTCTCCCTTGCCAGGCGCTCGATGGCGGCCTTGCCGGCGCCCCAGAAGGCAGGCTTCAGGGACAGATCCTCGGGGGGATAGCCATTGAGGAACAGCTCGGTGAAGACCGCAAGGTCCGCGCCGGCGTCCCTGGCCTGCACCATGCGGTCCCTGGCGAGGGCCTCATTGCTGGCAATGGCCCCCAGGGTCGGATTTGCCTGGATGGCAGCGATGACAAGTCGATCAGTCATGGTGCGGGTTTAACCTTGGCGAAAGCGCATCGCCAGAGGCAATGGGCGTCCGGGCTGCAAACCAGGGTTGGAGACGCGAAAGGGCCTCGCGGATTTCAGCTGTCGAGACGGCAAAACTCAACCGGATGAACCTGTGACCTTCTACCGGATCGAAATCGATGCCGGGGGCCGTGGCGACACCCGTATCTTCAAGCAGTTGCCGACAGAAACCCATACTGTCATCCGTCAGGTGTCCGACATCGGCATAGACATAGAATGCCCCATCCGGCGGCGCGATCCGCGCAAGACCCAGGCTCGGCAGGGCCTCAAGGATCAAGGCCCGATTGGTGCGGTAAACCGCGACATGACCTTCCAGCTCCTCGCGGCAATCCATGGCCACCAGACCCGCATGCTGGCTGAGGGAGGGCGGGGTGAGGAAAAGATTGCTCATGAAGGCCCGGGTCCGCTCGACCAGGTCCAGCGGTGCGATCACCCAGCCCAGACGCCAGGCTACCATACTGAAATATTTGGAAAAACTGTTGACCACAAAAGCATCACGGTCAAACTCAAGGATCGAGTGGGCCCGATCCCCATAGCTCAGGCCGTGATAGATTTCATCGGAAACGATGCCGATCTTCCGCTCACGACAGACCGTCGCCAGTCGTTCGAGCTCCGGCCCGGGAATGATCGTGCCGGTGGGGTTTGCCGGACTGGCCAGAATGATACCCGCCGGCGCCGGATCAAGCGCCGCAAGATGATCTGCGTTCAACTGGAACCTGTCGGCCGGGCCGCAGGCAATTTCATGAGGTTCGAGGTGCAGAGCCTTGATCGTATTGCGATAAGCCACATAACCGGGACGCGCCAGGGCGATACGGTCGCCCTTGTTGAACCGGGCTGACAGGGCCAGAACCAGGGCCGGAGATGCCCCATTGGTCAGGATGACCTGGCGAGGCTCAAGCACCACGCCATAGGTTTGGGCATAATGCTGCACGATCCTCTGCTTCAGGGGCTGGCTTTCCCAATAGCCCATGGGATCGGCGTCAAGGACACGGTGGGCTTCGGCGATGGCAGCGGCTGGTGCCCCCGTGGAGGGCTGGCCAAACTCCATATGCAGGATCGAGCGGCCTTCGGCCTTCAGCCTGTGCGCAAGGCCGCTGATGGCCATTGCGTGAAACGGATCAATCTGGACCGCCATGATCCCTCGCCAGAACAGGCACAACACGCCTGTCCGGGGTTTAGACGGCTTCGCGTCCGTCCGCCACACCACCGTGAAAGGCAGGAACTTGATTCACATCAAGGCGGGGCCCCCGCCCCCCTGCCAGCATCAGTCGTCGCGGTGAATGCGTTCCCGACGCTCGTGTCTTTCCTGGGCTTCGACGCTGAGGGTCGCGATCGGCCGGGCATCCAGACGGCCGACGCCAATGGGTTCGCCCGTGTCTTCACAGTATCCGTAGGACCCGTCCTCGATCCGGCGCAGGGCCTCGTCGATCTTGGAAATGAGCTTTCGCTGGCGGTCCCGGGTGCGCAGCTCCAGTGACCGGTCAGCTTCCGACGTCGCACGATCGGCGAGATCGGGATGATTTTCGGTTTCAGCCTGAAGGTGGACAAGGGTTCCGCGCGCCTCACGCAGGATTTCCTCTTTCCAATTCAACAGTTTGGCTTTGAAATAACTACGCTGCCGCTCATTCATGAACGGCTCATCGTCCGATGGACGATAGTCCGGCTTTTCCGCCGACGCCGAAGCATCAGTCATTTACGCCTACGCCCTCTGCAGGACGCCCCCTAGACTTGCGGAGGGCTTATATCAAAATGGGGAGCGGCTGCAACGGACCTTACGTCAAACCCGCGTCTTGCTCGCATATTCCAGCTTGGCCAGTTCGACTGCGGCGCGTGTCTCGATCTCGTTGAGAAGCTCTTCCAGCCGGGGATCTTCGGTATTCTCCCTCTGATCCCTGATGGCCTCCTGAAGGCGGCCAAGACTTTCCTGGGTCGGCTCGCCGGACAGAAGGTTCATCTTCATCTCGTCCAGGGCGTCCAGCATGCGGGACGCCCGCCTCACCGCCTTGCGCTTGCGTTCCGTCGGTCCGCCCACATCCTGCAGGGCCAGCAGGGCCCCGACATTCATCAGGGGCGACAGGGAACTGACCCCTGAAGCCGCAGGAGCCGCATTCGCGCCCCCAACGCCGGGCAACTGGAACCCCTGGCCGCCTCCGGCAGAGCGGGCCTTGCCTGTTCCGGTCGCAGACCCGGCACCGCTGGTGTTGGTGACCTTCATCGAGACGTAAAACTCTCAAACTCAAATACGCGACTCACTGTCACCCCAACCTGCTTATGGCATGGTTAATGCCGGGCAAAATCTGCCCTGGCGACGAATTCGCCAGGCGGGGAATTCCGCCCCTCTCTGAATTGATTGCACTTTCGCCAGGCCCAGACTTGGCACGCCCTTCGCATCGCGTCTGCAGATTCCGTTCCTTCGGACAACCGGGGCTGCATGCGTCGATTTACTGGTTTCGTTTTCGGGCTTTGCCTGCTGGTCGCCACGGCGGCGGCTGATCCGTGCCTGGCAAAATCCCGCATCAAGGACATTGTCGAGTTCGAAGGCGTCCGCAACAACATGCTGGTCGGCTATGGCCTGGTCGTCGGCCTGAATGGTTCAGGTGATTCGCTGCGCAATGCGCCCTTCACCAAACAGAGCCTCGAAGCCATGCTCGAGCGCCTGGGCGTCAACACCCGGGATGCCAATCTCAATACCAAGAATGTCGCCGCCGTCATGGTGACGGCGAGTCTGCCGGCCTTCGTGGCCACCGGCGCACCGATCGACGCAACGGTCTCTGCCCTGGGTGATGCCAAGAGCCTCCAGGGCGGCACCCTGCTGGTCACCCCCCTGCTGGGTGCAGACGGCCAGGCCTACGCCGTCGCCCAGGGCACGGTCCAGACCGGCTCTGTTTCCGCCGGAGGCGCTTCTGGCAGTTCGGTCTCAAAAGGCGTTCCAACCGCTGGCCGCATCGCGTCCGGAGCCATTGTCGAGCGTGAAATCGGCTTCCAGCTTGCGTCCATGGGACAATTGCGGATGACCCTGCGCAATCCCGACTTCACCACCGCCATCCGGATTGCCAATGTCATCAACACAACCTTCCCCGGATGTGCACGGGCAGACAACCCGACCATAGTCACCATCCAGCCCCCCCCAGGGCAGGACATGGTCCGCTTCCTGTCCCAGGTTGAGAACCTGTCGGTGGAAACCGATGAACCGGCCAAGGTGGTCATAGACGAGGTCGCCGGCGTCATCGTCATGGGGGAGAATGTCCGCATCTCCACCGTCGCCATTGCCCAGGGCAACCTGACGATCCGCGTTCAGGAAAATCCGGGTGTGAGTCAACCAGCCCCCTTCAGCCAGGGCCAGACGGTTGGAGTTCCCCAGACCACAATCTCGGTGGAAGAGGAAAAGGGCAAACAGCTGATTACCCTCAAGAACGGAGCTTCGCTCTCGACCCTCATCTCCGGCTTGAACACCCTCGGCGTCACCCCCCGCGACATGATTTCCATCCTGCAGGCCATCAAGGCCGCCGGGGCCCTCCAGGCTGAAATACAGGTGATGTGATGGCAGACCTTACTTTTGCCCCCCCGCCCCTGCCTGACAGCAAGCCTCCCGTCGCGCCGACATTCGGGGTCGGCACGCCGGAAAGCGTGAAACGCTCGCAGATCGCCCGGTCCGCCAGGGAATTCGAGACCTCATTCCTGTCAGTGATGATGGGACAGATGTTCCAGGGTGAAAGCCTCAAGGGACCTTTCAGTGGAGGGGCAGGCGAAGATGCCTTCAAGTCCTTCATGAGCGACTCGATGGCCAGACAGGTGGTCCGTGCCGGCGGGATCGGCATGGCCGCCATAGTCCAGAAGGAAATGCTGAAGTTGCAGGGCCTCAGCCAGGAGCCAAACCCATGACCTTGTCTGCCTCAGATAACCCAGACCGCGT
Source organism: uncultured Alphaproteobacteria bacterium (assembly GCA_903928755.1). Taxonomy (GTDB): domain Bacteria; phylum Pseudomonadota; class Alphaproteobacteria; order Caulobacterales; family Caulobacteraceae; genus Phenylobacterium. The sequence continues at coordinate 9,390 of CAIYSH010000167.1, forward strand.
CGAACAGATGATCGCCCTGACAGATCGACTGACCGAGCTGATCGCCCTGGAAGCCCAGGCCTTTGAACAGCATCGCCCACAGGACGCTGCCGCCCAGATCGAGGAAGTCTCGCGACTGGCCAACATCTATCGTCATGAATCCACCCGGATCAGGGCCAATCCGGACATGATCGCCTCTGCCCCCCTGGCACAGCGCACCCGGCTGACACGTTCGACCGAAGCCTTTGATGCCGTTCTCGCCCGTCAGAGCCGTGCGCTCTCAGCGGCCAAGACCGTCACAGAAGGTCTGGTCCGCGCCATTGCCGACGAAGTCGCCACCCAGCGCACGAATGCCTCAAGCTATGGCCCGAACGCAACGACCACAAAGGCGGGTCAGGCCACCGCCATTACCCTGAACCAGCGCGCCTAGATTTAAACGCTTGTTCGAAGGCTGCTCCTCGTCCTAATTTGCCTGGTCGTCGGGCTTTTCCGGCGTCACGCGTTCTCAGGGCGGGGTGAAAGTCCCCACCGGCGGTAATGGCAAAGCTGCAAGGCGATGCACGAGCCCGCGGGCGCTCTTCGGACCCCAGGTCCGCAGAGGCAGCAGACACCGGTTGGATTCCGGGGCCGACGGTTAGAGTCCGGTTATGAGAACCACTGGATGGCGGGATCTCCAACGCTTGGGGATGTCTGTCGCCTGGTGCCTCCCTGAGTCGTGGTTCCTCAATGGGAGATGACCATGACCCAAGCTGCAATGACCCAGATTTCTGAATACCGCACCGCCAATGGTGCCTATCGTCCGGCCCGGATCGCCTTTGTCCAGGCTGGTTGGCACCATGACATTGTCGACAGGGCCCGCGAAGGTTTCATCGCCGAAATGGTGAAACTGGGCTTCCCCGCCAGCGCCGTCGATGTTTTCCAGACGCCGGGAGCCTTCGAGATTCCGCTCCACGCCCAGACCCTGGCACGTACCGCCAAATATGCCGCCGTGGTTGCTGCCGCCTTCGTGGTGGATGGTGGGATCTATCGCCATGAATTCGTCGCCGAGACCGTGGTGAACGGCCTGATGAAGGTCCAGCTCGACACCGAAATTCCGGTATTCTCCGTGGTGCTGACTCCTCACCACTTCCAGGAAACGCCTGCACACCAGGACTTCTTCCAGGCCCATTTCGTCCAGAAGGGCGCTGAGGCAGCCCGTGCCTGCACCCAGACCCTGGAGAGCCTGCACCGCCTGACAGGGAGCGCTGGATGAGCACAGCCCTCCATCCGGAGGGCTTTGCCCGCCATTACAGGCAAAGTCCGCTCACGGACCCCTGGGAGCCCCTCTACAGTCGCAGGGAAGGCCGCAAGGTCATTCTGGGCCTGAGGGCTGAAATGCCGCACACCAACAGCCGGGGCTTTGTCCACGGCGGGCTGATTTCCGCCCTGGCCGACAATGCCATGGGCCTCTCCTGTGGCCAGGCCAGTGGCGGCGAGACCACCTATGTCACGGTCAATCTCAGCGTGGACTTCCTCGGGACG
>CAIYSH010000168.1 GCA_903928755.1 uncultured Alphaproteobacteria bacterium
ATCCCTAGAGTGATCCCTTGCCCAGGGCAGCATAGGTCATTTTCTGGAAGATTGGCAGGGCGGCCCTGCCGCCCATCCGTTGGCCGGTTGCCAGCTGGCTGGCCGCTTCTGGGCTGAGATCCATGGAATTCTGGATCAGATAGATCATCACCATGTCTTCTTCAGGGTCAGCCTGCCACCATGTGCCAAAGGCACCGGGCCAGCCAAAGGATCCGTTTGAGCCTGCCCCCATCCACGCCTGCTTCTCGGCGTCCGTAATGACCGAAACCCCCAGGCCGAAGCCCTGACCCATCCAGAACGGAATGCCCATGAATGGTATCTCTCTCTGTGCCGGCGTCAGGCGATTGGCGACCATCAGATCAAAGGTCTCGGGTCTGATGAGCTGAACGCCGTCCAGTTCGCCCCTTCCAACCATCATGCGGGCAAAGGCCAGATAGTCGTCGGCTGTGGAAATCAGGCCGCCGCCACCGCCCGTAAATGTCGGGCGCTGGTCTTCCTGCGGGAAAGAGACATCGACCATGGCATCGATCTGCGGATCGATTTTATAGAGGCTTGCCATGCGGCTGCGTTTTTCCGGAGGGCACCAGAAGTCGGTGTCGACCATTCCCAGCGGTCCGAATATGCGATCCTGCAGCAAATCTGCCAGAGGTTTGCCCTCAATGCGGGCGATCATGAAGCCAAGCAGATCTGTCGCATGGCTGTAGTGGAACCTTTCCCCGGGTGGGTAGAGCAGGGGCAGTTCCGAAAGGCGCTGGATCCAGGTATCCGGGTCGAGGGGGTTTACCAGGGGAGATCCCAGGGTTTTTTCATAGGCGTGGGCGATCGGGCCAACGGAGGTGAAACCATAGGCAAGCCCCGAGCGATGGGTCATCAGGTCTTCCACCGTGATGTCTCGAGGAGAGTCATAGACTTCGTCCACGGCGCCGACAGCGTCCTTCATGACTTTCATGCCGGCGAACTCCGGCAGCCATTTTGTGATGGGATCATCCAGCCTGAGCTTGCCCTCTTCCATCAGCATGAGGGTCGCGATGGAGGTGACGGGCTTGGTCATGGAGGCAATGCGGAACAGGGTATCCCGCTCCATGGGCACCTTGGCCGCAACATTGCGATAGCCCAGCGTGTTCAGCTGAACCACTTCTCCCTTGCGCCAGATCATGGTGACGAAGCCGGAAAGGTCGCCAGCCTCCACCACTCCCTGCAGGGCAGCGGGAATCCGGTCCAGCACCGCCCTGTCGAAGTCTGCGCTGCTGCGCGTGTTTGCCTTATCACCACTCATGGCCAACTCCCTCTGCCCTACCGATCCCACGCCGGTTGTCTTGCAGCCATTGCGCTGCATGACGTAGCGCCCGTCAAGGCTTCGATCCTGTGCGAGTCTGCACTAGTCTAAATGAATTCCAGTCTTTGGAGCTTCCATGATCCGAAACGTGACATCAGCTGTTGCCTGCCTCGTCTTCCTTTCGGCCTGTTCACCGGGTTTGCCCAGGGGTGTGTCCGGATCAAACCTGGAGGCGGCCCTGGACGACGGGGTCGGAGACCCCAATACCTGCGTCCTTATTGGTCAGGCCGGCAGTGGAAAGCTGGTCTATCGCTACGGCACTCACGTCATCTGTGGTCAGGCCTGGCCCTCATGTCAGGGCGCGGACCTTACGACGGCCGATGCACAGCTGCCGCAGGTCGCCAGATCCAGGTCATCTGCGACGCTCAGTTGCCCGACAAAACCGGACGGATCGCGATCTGTAGGGTGGGCGACGGGGCCGGTGGCGGGACACGACGATCTTGTCTTTGTGGCCGTCATGGAGGGCACGACTGCGCCTCCAGGCATGATCGTCGCGGAGCACATATCAAAAGCACTGCAGATGGCGGGCTTCTGAAGAAACCCGCCCCTGAGCGGCTATTTGCTGAGTTCATAGACGGCCGAAACGTCGATCCGCAGGCTCATTTCGCCGGCGGAAACCGGACTTGCGCTGTCTTTTTCCATGCGTGCCATCGCCATCATGGGCATGGGCTGAGGCGCCTGATAGCCGCCGCCCTCACTGAGGGAGACCAGTCGCGCGACCTTGTAACCGCTGGCAATGGCATAGAGACTGGCCTTCGCCATCAAGGCTTTGACAGCCTTCTGTCTGGCCGCGTCTTCGGCAGCACCGGGGTCGCTGACGCCAAAGCTGATTCCGTTGACTTGATTGGCACCCGCCTTGACCGTGGCATCGATGGCCTGGCCCAGTCTTGTCAGGTCATGGACGATGACGGTCACAGAGTTCGAAGCCTGATAGCCCCGCATTCTGGGGGGCTGGTTGGCTTCATAATCATATTGCGCGTTCAGGCTCAGATTTGATGTCTTGATGTCCTTGGCCGCGATCCCGGCGGCGGTCAGGGCAGCCATGACCTTGCTCATCTCGGCGGCATTGGCCGACAGGGCCTGGGCGGCGGTGGGTGCATCGGTATTAACCCCAAGGCCGATGCTGGCCATATCCGGTGCGACCCTGGATTCGCCGAAGGCTGAAATGTTCAAGGTCGTGGCATGAAACATGGTGTCTCCAGCTGTCGAGGCCTGGGCGAAGGCCGCGGGGGCGGCCCAGGTGGCTGCCAGAAGTGCACCCATCATTGTGGCGCAGGCGAAGGTCTTCATCGGTGGGCTCCAGGCTGTGGTTTCGAGTTCAGGACGTATCCTGATCCTGTGGCGCGCAAGTGGCGAGTCCGAAGGATCGGGACCTGTCTCGCAAATCGAATATGAACGTGGGCTTTAAGCGGCGTTCAGCCCGTGCTAACCGGTCCATCCGCTTCGCTGAAACGGGCCTGTAGCTCAATGGTTAGAGCCGACCGCTCATAACGGTCTGGTTGTAGGTTCGAGTCCTACCGGGCCCACCAGCGTGGTTTGTTGCAGATCTCGTGGCTGGCTTTCTGCCGTTGTCGTGATTGCTGACTTCGCCATGCTTAACTGCATGTTCACTCAAATATTGCCTTCCTGCTGTGCCAAAACGTCGCGGTTTACCGTGCTGTGATCGTTTCTGGTCCGGATCGGGAAGAAGCGGAATGCTGGCGGATCAATCGAACCCTACTTTTAGCGCCGATATCGTTGGGTCTGCGGCCTTCATGCGCATGGTCAAGGCTCATGAAGATCTGGTTGCCGGCCGTGGCGGTGGCGCGCGGTTGAATGTTCGGTTCTCGGTCGCCCGGAATCTCCGATGTGACCGTCGGGATCTCCAGGATTGCGACATGACGGGATCTGTCCTTGAGGGATCCACGTTTGTCGGCACGAACCTGCGGCGTGCGGCTCTCTATTGCGCGGACCTTTCCCGGTGTGATTTTCGCGGTGCAAGGCTTGATCGGGCTGACCTGCGTGGAAGCACTTTTGTCGGTGCCAAGTTGGAAGGCGCTGTGCTCGATGAAGCGGATATGAGACCTGCAACGGTGGCTGCGGTCGATGATATTGTCGGGCTTCGCTGGCGTGCCGGCTCCGGACATACTGACGGTGCCTTGGCCCCCAGCCGTCCCCAGCCAGTTGAAGCCTTCGCTGTAAACTTCAGCAACTGTTCGATGCGCGGTGTTCGAATGCGCAATGCGAACCTCAAGAATGCTGTCTTCACCGATGCCAACCTGGAAGGTGCAGACCTGAGGGGGGCCCGACTTGAAGGCGCGACCTTCAGGGGAGCCATACTTACGGACGTCGATCTGACGCTCCTGCGCGTGCCGGCTTCGGCGCTTGAAGGTTGTGTCATCGCCCCGACGATTGAAGCCATCGGGCAGACGGACCTGATCCGGGAGCGCTTGAGCATGGCAGAAGAATGGGCCATCAGCGATGGTCGACATGGCCAACCTGCCAATCTCGACGGCTTTGATTTGCGGGTTGCAAAAACAGCCTTCCAGATGCGGGAACTCGTTGGATTCAGTGCAAGACGCAGTATGGCCGTCGGCGTTGATTTCACCGGCACGAAGTTTCCGGGTGCGAATTTTGATGGTGCCGACCTTCGGGGTGCAAGTTTCAATGATGCCGATCTCAGAGGGGCATCCTTCCGGGGTGCCAATCTCATGCATGTCAGGTTTCAGGGGGCAA
>CAIYSH010000169.1 GCA_903928755.1 uncultured Alphaproteobacteria bacterium
GCCATGGCTCAAGTGGACATTGACCGTATTCTCCTGGAAGAGGCCGGTGCCCGTGACGTCCTGGCCCTGGCTTTCGAAGAACAGAAAAAATATGAGCAGGTCGCCGAAGCCCAGCGTCTGGAGCGTCTGAAGACGTCAAACCGTCTTGAGGCCGCGGCCATGGATGAAATGGGTTTGCGGCGGACGGCCAGAGCCTCTTATTGAGGGCAGGGTCTCCTGATCAACGCGCTGATTCAGCCCGCTCTGTCACCCTGTACGGTTTGAGCCCTTAGGTCTGTAGCGTCACCTGACCCTTGAACATCGGGACGCAGCCCCCGCCGACCGTGGCGAAAATGCCGTCTTCCCCACGACGCGCGGACACTTTCAGAAGGCTCGGTCGGCCCATTTCCAAGCCCTGGCTGACGACAAATTCGGCTGTTCCATCAGAGGTCAGGGAGAGCAGCAGTGCGCCCAGGGTCGCGTTGGCACTCCCCGTGGCCGAATCCTCTACGGTCCCGGTCAGGGGCGAGAACATCCGCGCTTTGATCTGGTTTCCGGATCGGGCGTACAGATGCAGGGAAAAAGGCATGGAAAAACCTTTCAGACCTTCAGCAATGGCTTCAAAGGCAGCGACATCAGGATAGGCGCGACCCAGGGCGTCCGGGGCAACTTCCGCGAAGACAAAGTCCACCCCGACAGAGGCCTGAACCGGACGATGGGCCGTCAGGATGATGTCATCCTCTGTCAGTCCGGCGCATTTGGCGACCTGTTCCGCCGAGAACTCGAGACCCAGGGAAAGGGACCGGGGCGCATCTATGACCGCGCCCGTCAGCAAGCCGCCAACATTCCTGTCAACCTTCACCCTTACCAGGCCGGCGAGTTCCTCAAAGATCAGCACGCCATCGGTATCCCGATCCATCTGCGCCAGGACATAGCCGGTGCCCACATTGGGGTGGCCTGCGAAGGGCATCTCGGCTGTCGTGTTGAAAATGCGCACCCGGGCGGTGTGACGGGGATCTTCCGGTGGCAGGACGAAGGTGGTCTCAGCGAGATTGAATTCGATCGCCAGCGCCTGCATCTGGGCGTCGGTCATGCCTCGGGCGTCCGTGAAGACCGCCAGCTGATTGCCGCCGAACTGGCGTTCAGTGAAGACATCGACCGTGACGAAATCATAGGTCGTCATTAGGGCCCCCTAAAGGCAGTTGCAGCCGTTCGGCACGCTCGAAGACGGCCGAAATCAGACCAGATCCTTGATCATGAAATAGCGGGGAAACATTGGCTTTGGTCCGTCAATCTGGCCAAAAACCCGGAAACCCAGTTTTTCGTAGAAGGGCCTGGCCTGGAAGGCAAAGGTATCCAGCCAGAGATTTCGACAGCCTCGGGTCCGCGCCTCGGCCTCTACCTGTGCCAGGAGGTCGCCCCCGAGACCTTCGCCCCGGCGGCCTTCCGGCGCGACAAGCATGTCGACATAAAAAGAGTCCCAGACCGAACGTCCCCAGACACCCCCAACGACGGCCCGGGTGTCCGGGTCCCGGAGCAGGACAGCGAATGGAAAGTTTTCGCAGTGGCCAACAGCACTCACGTTGAAGGCTTTCAGGACTTCCCATAGGTCCTGATAGGCCGCCTGCGGTGGTTCGGAGCTGATGTCGACCAGGAGGGTCTTGTTAGGGGCGCTCATGATCGGAACGGGTCTGTGACAATCGGGCGGCAGCCTCTGCGTCTGTGGCGCGACGAATGGCATGCAGATCGTCGCTCAGGCGGAAGAGGGCGACATAGAGCTCACAGAAGGCGCGCCATAGCAGGACCAGTATCAGGACGACCAGAAATCCGCCGACCAGAACCGAAACCGCAAGCAGTACGCCCATCAGCATTTCCTCACGGAAAGCGACACCAATCGCGCTGCCAATGACTCCAAACGCGATGAGCGCGATGAACCCGAGGCCTGACCAGTAAATCAGGTGGATCACCTGGTTGGTCATGAGTTTTTCAAATGTCAGCAGGTCCCAGAAGAGGGACTTGGGAAGGCCTTGACGGACGGCTTTCGGTCGAGGTTGGCGCATGGGAGTCTCTGGGCCGGGACGCCACCATGGTCCCTGGATCGAACCGCTATCAGCGCAAGGGCTTTGCTGCAACGGGGGGCTGGTGACTTAGA
>CAIYSH010000170.1 GCA_903928755.1 uncultured Alphaproteobacteria bacterium
ATCACCATGGGGCTCGTCGAGCAGGATCAGGACAAAGTAACGATCGGTCCCGGCCTCTCCATCAGTCGGAAAAACCGCTGCGAAGGACGAAACCTGCCGGGTCGGACTGTATCCGCGGATCGAGGGGTCATACTTCTCCCCGGTTCCCGTCTTGCCGCCAACCGTCAGCCCAGGCACATCGGCTTTTCCACCAGACCCCCCCGTCACATTGGCCCTCATGATCTGCAGCATCTGGCGGGAGGTCCGCTCAGAAACCACTCGCGGACCGCTGACCTTTGCGCCTTCCGGCAGCTTGCGGATGGTCATTGGCAACAGATAGCCGCCGTTGAGCAGTGCACCCATCGCCCGGCTCAACGCCAGGGGACTGACATCTATCCCATGACCGAATGACGTAGAGGCGACAGCGTCCTCATCCCATTTTTTCGGGACCAAGGGGGTCGCAGATTCCCTGAGCTCGACCTTTGCAGGGCCAGTCAGGCCGAGCGCGCTGAAATAATGACTGAGCCGTTCCGCACCTATCTGTTCCGCCAGCTGCGCAGTACCGATATTCGAAGAACGCTGAAAAACCTCCACGAGGCTGAGTATTTTCCGGGTCGCATGGTAGTCGTGGATGGTGCGGTAACCCAGCCGGAATGGCTGCCGGGCATCGAAGGTCGAGTCTGGCGTCGCCACCCCGGTATCCAGCCCGATGGCCACCGTAAAGGCCTTGAAGGTCGAACCCATTTCGTAAACCGCTGAGGCCGCGCGATTGAGCCTCTGGTCATCGGTAGCCTGCCCGGGACGGTTCGGATCGAAGCTGGGCCAACTGGCCATGCCCAGGACTTCGCCGGTCCTGACATTGGTGACGAGACCGACGGCCCCGATTGGCCCGAATTCCCGGGCCGCCTTGTTCAGTTCGTCTTCAAGAGCTGCCTGCACGCGCAGGTCAATGGAAAGCGCAACCGACTTCGGTGTCCCAGCAAAATTGCGCACTTCATCGTTGAAAGCCGCTTCCGCCCCAGCCAGACCGCGGCCTCCGGTATCGGCAAAACCAATGATATGCGCTGCCGTCTCGCCGAGGGGATAGATGCGCTTGGCCTCGGGTTCAAAGGTTACCCCCGGCAGGCCAAGATCATTGATCTGTGTCTTCACGGCTGGCGTAAGACCTCCGATCAGGAAACTGCGACGCTTGGACCCCATGGCATGGTCAATGCGGGCCCCTGTCAGTTCCGGCAGGGCAAGCAGCAAGACCCTGCGGGTCTCGCGCGCATCCCACACTTCACGCGGCTCGACATAAAGGCCGTAGTGATCAAGGTCGATGGCCAGCATGGCACCATGGCGGTCCACAAGATCGCGCCGGGCCATGCCGCCTTCAGCTGCTGCCCCGTTGACGCGACTGACGCCGGGAAAGATTGCCATTCTGGCCGCGCCGGCTGCCAGGACAATGAACGCAACGGAGAAAGCTGAAAGGACCACAAAGATTCTGAGGCGGGTGTCATCTTCAGCCCGCCCTGCGGCTCTTGCCCGCTCGAATGCGTGTTCAAGCCGCCAGACAAGATCCTTGATCCATCTCCAGTTCGGCATGGGAATGCCACGCATGGCAAAGCTCATGGCTCCACCTTGGCGATCGCAGCCGGGGCACTTGCCTGAACCGAAGACAGGTCTTCAGGCGCGACCTCGCGGGTCGACCGGACCGGGGCGAGGCCGAGATAAGCCCCGGAGAGCTGAGCGATACGATCGGGACGCTCAAGATGAGTAACTTCGGCCCTGAGGAGACGGATCCGGTCATTTTCGACAAGGATCTGGTTCTCGACACGGGCAATCTCGCCACGCTCACGCCCGGCAAATGTCTTGGCCAGGTAAACCAACAATATCAGGAAGATCAGGATCCCCAGGCCAGCAACATTCACCAGCCGGAAGCCCCAGATGCGACGATGGAAGAGGGTCATGTCAGCCCGCTCCAAACCGGAGCCGTCGTCCGTCTTGCTGCACGGAGTTTGGCCGAACGGGACCGGGGGTTCGCCGCAAGCTCTGCATCCGACGGCCCCAGGGCTCCATTGAACACCAGTTCAAAGCTGGGCGGGGGCCCGGCCTGAACCGGCGGCGCATGTCGCGAACCACCAGGCGTCCGCCCGGATCTTTCCGTCAGGAAGGCCTTGACGATACGGTCTTCGAGCGAGTGGAAAGTCACGACGGCCAGCCGCCCGCCGGCAAGAAGGATTTCCTCGGCCGCAAGAAGACCGGCCTCAAGCTCGGAAAGTTCCTCGTTCACGGCAATTCTGAGTCCCTGGAAGGTCCGGGTCGCAGGATGCACCTTGGCGCCCCGTCGCCCCCCCAGAACCCGCTCCACGAATTCCGCAAAGTCCAGGGTGCGGGTGAAAGGCTGCTCGACACGACGACGACCAATCGCTGCGGCGATACGGCGGGACTGGCGCTCTTCCCCATAGACCCAAAGCATGCGGGCAAGGTCCTTGAGGTCTGCGGTGTTGACGATGTCAGCCGCTGTCCGCCCGGTGTCGCTCATGCGCATATCCAAGGGGCCATCCCGCATGAATGAAAATCCGCGGTCCGCCTCATCCAGTTGCATGGAGGAAACACCGAGATCCAAGGCAACTCCATCCACGGAGTCGGCCCCGAGTTCCACAGCCATGTCGGAAAAACGGGATTCCAGGAGCCGGAATCCCCCCCCGAGGCCAGCGGCGAATTGCCGCGCCGACGGATCGCGGTCAAAGGCAATCACCTCAGCTCCGGCCGCCAGAAAAGCACGGCTATAGCCACCGGCACCAAACGTGCCGTCGACGACCTTCTGGCCGGGCTCTATGGCCAGGGCTGAAAGGACTGGGTCCAGCAGAACGGGAATGTGCGGCGCGCTCAAGAGGCACCCCCAAGGCGCGAGACGCGCTGTGCGGCGCGCAGCCGGGCCAGACCATCCCGGGCAAGGTCCCGCTGCGCCGAGCGATGGGCCTGGAAAACCTCCCGGTCCCAGATCTGGAAGCGGTCACCAAGACCGACAATCACCACCCAGTCTTCGAGCCCGAACATGTCACAGAGCTGCTCGGGAAGCGTGATCCGCCCCGCAGTATCAAAAGCCATTTTCGCCAGGCCACCCAAAACAGAGGTTTCAAGCGCACTGCGGATCGGGTCACCGAAATCCAGCTCGCCAATCACACCGACATAGCGATCAAGCAAGGGCTGCCCGCCCCCCTCGATACAGTCGGCTTCAATCGACGGGAAACAGACAACCCCGTCAAAGGCTCCCGATATCAGGGCGCGGAATTCCTGCGGCACGACAATGCGCCGTTTGGCGTCCAGCTGCTTCTCAAACGTCGAGACGAACATCCCGCCGCGCCCCATTCCGTGGCCAGTCTGGCCATTGTGAAAATCGGCCCTGAAGACCCGGTCACGTGAGGCAACCAGGGCCCTCGAACGCCATGCCCGAAGAATATTGGGTTAACATGGGATTTAATGGGACACAATGACTCCGGAAAACGAATTGGCGTAAAAACAAGGGTATTGAGCACCGTCATGGTTAATAAACACAAACAATCAACAGAACATACACGGAACAGGTTAAGCATAATGGCGCGAAATCGCGGTGCTGTGGAAGTTGGGGAAACCAGACGGCCTGTAAGCCGGGTTCTGTGACGCCAGCCGAAACCAACGCGACGATCATTCCTCTGGACCGGCCATTGCTGGACGGTTCTCGCGACCTACCCGGACATCTCGGACCTTCGACGATCCTGCCCTCTGACGAGCGCGCGATATCCCTATTCGGTCTTGCTCCTGGCGGGGCTTGCCATGCCGTCCCCGTTGCCGGGTCCGCGGTGCGCTCTTACCGCACCCTTTCACCCTTACCTGAACCGGAGTTCAGGCGGTCTGCTCTCTGTGGCGCTATCCCTGGGGTCACCCCCGGTGGGCGTTACCCACCGCCATGTCGAAGTGGAGCCCGGACTTTCCTCGACCCTCGCAAGAGGACCGCGATCGCCCGGCCGTCTGGTTCCGCCTCACCCATGGCGGCTATGGACCACCGGGTCAATCGGCGAGTCGCCCATAGATCAGTTGATCCCAGAAACGTCCCTTCCAGTAGGCATGATCCCTAAGCCTGCCCTCAAGGGTAAAACCCTGTCGCTCCAACAGCTTGCAGGACCGGATGTTTCCAACGGTTACCATGGCTTCCAGCCGATGGAGGCCCAGGGTCTCAAAACCAAAGGCCATGACATACGGCAGGATCTCGCTCATCACGCCCCGCCCCCAGTGAGCCCGCTCCAGATCATAGGCAACCTCGCCCCGCCGACCACGCTCCAGTTCAAGGGAATTGAACCCAACGGTCCCGATCAGCCTTGGGTCATCCGCCCGGCGGATGGCCCATCTCAGGCCGCGATTGCCTGCTGCCATGTCCCGGGCCCAGTCAACGATCTCCCTGGCTTCCGAAAAATTCACGAGCGGGTTTATGTCCATGAATTCCGCCACGGCTGGGTCACTGAACAGGGCAAGCAGATCACGGGCGTCACCCTGTGCGAGCGGCGTCAGCCTGTAAGGTCCAGCTGTCAGGGCCTGGCGCTCCAGAGGCGGGATCACTTCAGGGCCCTCATTGCCCCGGCCAGAGGGTGCTGGCCCAGCCCCAAAACAACCCCCTCCTGATCCACGTCAGCCTTGTTCTGGCTCAGCTTCCAGGTCCCCTCCAGTCGGGTTACGGACAACCGGGCGCCGACGATCCCCCGGGTCATCGACTCGAACCGGCCGGCAGACATCTTTTGACGGGTCCAGGGTCGTTTTGGCGCAAGTTTCGCTTCTTCCTGCGCCGACAGATCGTCCAGCAGGGCAACTAGGCCGGCATGGTCCAGGCCGGCTACAGGCCCCTCCGCTTCAACCGACATGTAGTTCCAGGTCGGAACCTGATCCTCTGAAACATACCAGTCAGGACTGACATAGGCCTCAGCCCCCAGACTTACAGCTACGGCGTGAAAGCCGACCGCCAGATGCTGGGCCAGGACGTTGGCACTGGAAAGATGAAAATCGAGAACGGGACACCCATCCAGGTCCCGGAAAAGGACCGGTGCCTGAGCCATCAGCACACGCCCCTCAGGCGCGGCGGCAAGAGTCACCAGGGGGTGGCGTCGCAGATGCTCCATGAGGGGCTCTACGGCCTCAATCCTGAAAGCATTTGCCGGGTGCATCAGGTCGCCAGTCGCAAGAGGGCGATGAGGCGGGCGCGGGTCTCTCCATCCGCCACACCATCAAACCGGCCTTGCCTCCAATGCCGCTGGAAGGCACGGACAACAGCGGTGGTGTGGGCATCATAGATCCCCGAGGGCGCGCAGTCATATCCAAGTCGGGTAAGCCCGGCCTGCAAGGCAAATACACCTGCGCCTTCGGCCCCCTCCCTCAAAGGCGCACCGGGTGCAGCCGGGGGCTCAACCCACAGGCCGTGCCCGGCCAATGCCAGGGCCTGCCAGGGAAAGAGCTCACCCGGATCATCCTTGCGGTCCGGCGCGACATCGGAATGCCCGACAATGCGGCTGTCGGCGATCATCCATCGGCTGCGCACATCTGTGATCAGCGCGATGACAGCCCTGACCTGACCCTCCGGAAAGGCGCGATAACCCCATTCATGACCGGGATTCACGATCTCGATGCCGATGGACCGGCTGTTGACGTCGGTTTCGCCTTTCCAGAAGGATACCCCAGCATGCCAGGCCCGGCGCGCCTCAGGCACCAGGCGGAAGATCCTGCCGTCTTCCTCAACCAGATAGTGCGAGCTGACCTTGGCCTGCGCGTCGCAAAGGCGGGCAAGTGCCCCCTCCCCGGTCTGCATGCCGGTATAGTGAAGGACAATCATGTCCGGCAGCATCTTGCGCTGGTCGAAATTCGGCGATGGGGCGTCGATGAAATCCATGACTCATGACCCTAGAGCGTGTTCCCGCCAACGGCTAGGCGGTGCGGGTTCTGGACAGCACGGCCATGACCTGGTTCCAGCGCAGGGCAATTATCAGCACGCCGGCGAGGGCCAGGGCTGTGCCAAGTGCCATACGGAACCCGAAGGCGTCATGGGTGAAGAGCACTCCGAGCGCAATGGTGGCAAGGGGGGTCATCAAGGTCAGGGGCGAAATCAGCGTCGCTTCGTATTTCTGGATCAGGCTGTAGTACAGGGTATGGGCCACGACAGACACAAAGAGCCCCGAAAACAGGGCCGCTGCCCAGAAGCTCCAGCCCGCCGCAACAGCCAGATGCACCTGGTTTGGTTCAAAAAGCAGGGAAAAGGCCAGGGTCGGCGCCAGCGAGGACACCCCCACCCAGGCCTGGAACTGCAGCGGCTTCACCCCATCCATCTGTTTCATCATGACGGCACCCAGTGACCCCAGGGTCGAAGCGACCACCACCAGCATCAGCCCCGGCGACAGGCGGAAGCCACCCGGATCCCACATGACCAGAAGGACGCCTGCCAGGGTCAGTCCGACC
>CAIYSH010000171.1 GCA_903928755.1 uncultured Alphaproteobacteria bacterium
AAATGGGAAGGTTGAGGTTTTGAATCATTTAGTTTTCATGGACTATGACGCGTGAAATCTAAATGATATAGGATCTTCATGACTGCCGCCGTCGCCCGTTATATTGACTCCCTCCAGGACCATGGGGGGCTAAAGGGGACTGATATCGCCAACTTCACCGATGTGTCGTCGGCGACGGTCCATCGCTGGAAGGCAGGCACGCATGTGCCCCATCCCTCGACCCAACTCCTGTTGGCTCAATTGCATTATGTTGTGAGCCGGCTGGACGATTATTATTCGCCCGATGAAGTGCGACTCTGGCTGTATGCGCCCCACCCCCAACTGGAGGGGCGTCGGGCTATCGATTCGATTGTTGGCGGTCAAGCGGCTGACGTCATCGCTATTCTCGACCGGTTGGACGCCGAGGTTTATCTCTGATGGCTCCACATCGGCCGCCACGCCCAAAGGCGTTGCTCGATGCGATTGAAGCCGAATCCCCGACCGAATTCTTCGGGTCGGTGTGGCGCGTGGTGACGGATGGGTTTGATCCGCTTCGTCCATCGCGGGCTGGAGGGCGGTGGGACGATGGGAGCTTTGATGTCCTTTATACGGCGTCATCGCGAGACGGCGCCTTGGCGGAGTCCTGGTTCCACGCCGCCAAAGGCCAACCGATTCTTCCCTCAAAGACGTCGAAGCGGCTCTTCCAAATCGAGGCGGAGCTTCATCGCGTCCTGGATTTGTCGGCGGAAGGCAAGCTTGCGGCGCTTGGCGTGAATGTGACGGCGTTCGGCCGATTGAGTTATGTGCAACGGGCCGAAGAATATCCCACACTTCAGCAGATTGGTGAGGTCGCTTTCTTTCACGACTATCAGGCCGTGATCGTGCCGTCCGCGCGGTGGGTGGGAACCAATGTCGTCATAATGACAGAGCACCTTGTCCTGACTCAGCTGGATATTGTTGATGACGAACCGGTAGATCTCGCCGAATGGGCTCTGGCGAACCGCGCCAAGGGATAAGGCTATTGGTCGAGGTCGGCGGTCGCCGATTCCTCACAAGGGCTTCTGATCATGCTGATCCCCCGCCCCATTGACTCCTTTTGTTCTCGCACTAGAACAAAAGAGGAACAATGAGGAACAAAGACATGTCCGGTTTTCGCGAGGCGGGTCTGCTCGCCCTCAAGGCGAAGATCGCCGCCCTGGAGGCGGGCGGGCGGGGTGTGTCCGGGGTCCTGCCCTTTGGGGACGCTCGGCTGGACGACGCCTTCATCAAGGGCGGCCTGCCCCTGGGTCAATGGCATGAATTCGTCAGCGGCGGCATGGAGGTTGAGACCTGCGCTGCGCCGGCCGCCTTCGCCGCCCTGATGGCCGCCCCCCTGGCCCGCCGGGGGGAGGCGGTGTGGATCCTGCGCCGGGACGACCTCTTCGCCCCGGGCCTGGTGGGTCTGGGCTTTCCTGCGGATAAGCTGATTCAGGTCTGCGCCCGGGACGAGGCTGAGGCCCTGGCCGTGGCCGAGGATGCGCTCGCCACCGAAGGGGTCAGCGCCGTCTTTGCTGAGGTGGAGGCGGTGGATTTGACCGCCGGCCGGCGGCTGCAGCTGGCCTGCGAGACGAGGGGCGCGACGGGCTTTATCCTGCGGCGGCGGCCCTATGGCGGGGCGGATCGTCAGGCCACCGGTACAGCGGCGGCCACCCGCTGGCGGGTGTCCTCCGCCCCCAGCCAGCCAGAGCCGGGCATGCTGGGTCTCGGCGCGCCGCGCTGGACGGTGCAACTGGAGCGCTGCCGGGCTGGACGACCGGGGGCCTGGCTGATGGAGGCCGCCGCTGCTTATACCTGTGAGGCCAAGCATGGGACGCATCCTCTGCGCCTGGTCGCCCCGCTGGGCGATCGACACCTGGCGCCGACGACACCCCTGCGACTCGCAGGTTAGGCCATTTGTGCTCATAGACTCCGTGCGCGGGGTCCGGGTGCTGACGGCCGTCGATCAGGTCGCGGCGGCGGCGGGTCTGCGCCTGGGGCAGAAGGCCACGGACGCCATGGCCCTGTGCCCTGATCTGGAAACGGCGCCCGCCGAGCCGGAGGCCGACGCCCAGGCCCTGACGGAGCTCAGCGACTGGTGCGTGCGGTTTTCCCCCGCCGTCTCTCCGGCGGCGCCGGATGGTCTCTATCTGGACGTCACCGGGGTTGCCCACCTGTGGGGCGGGGAGGCGGGTTTGATGTCCGACCTGCGGGCCCGCCTGGCGGGAAATGGCCTGAATGTCCGTCTGGCCCTGGCCGATACGCCGGGCGCCGCCTGGGCCCTGGCCCATTATGGCCGCGACCCTGAAATCATCGCCCCGCCCGGCGGGCAGGCCGCCCTGCTCGCTCCCTTGCCCCCCGCCGCCCTGCAGCTGGAGCCCGAGACCGCCGCCCAGATCGAGCGTCTGGGCCTGCGGCGGATCGGCCAGCTGATCGACATTCCCCGGGCGCCCCTGGCCC
>CAIYSH010000172.1 GCA_903928755.1 uncultured Alphaproteobacteria bacterium
CGGCCAGGGCGGCCAGGGCGGCGTGGGTCTCACCCTCGAGCGTGGCACTGCCCGCCTGGATGGCAGCGGAAAGTGTTCCCTCGCCACCCAGAATCCGGGTCAGCTCGCCGTAGGAAATACCAAGGGTCGCAGCGGCACCGGTCCCGTCGGTGGCCACGGAGACGCAATTGCGGATGTGCAGGCCTGCCTGCGGCGCGTCGGTGAAGGCGAAAGCCAGGTGATGGTCGATGCCGTGTGCCCGTGCCGGATCGAGCAGGACCCGCAGCTGCTGCAGACATTGACGGGGGGAGAGGGCTGCCAGTGCCGGTGCGCGCAGCCGGTGCTCGCGCAGGCGCGCAAGTGAGGTCGAGCCTTCAATGTCACGGGCGCGGGTCAGGCACCAGTTGCGGATATTGGCCGCGGAGCTTCGATAGCCGATGTCGCGCAACACGTCGGCCAGAAGCTGGCGATCCTCGTCTGCTACGCTTGTCGCGTTGGCGAGCCATGTGGCGAGCTCCAGGGCCCAGCGCAGGTCGCCCTGGGCGAGGGCAGCCATCGCCTGAGCACGGACGGTCGCTGGCCCGCCAAACCCGGCCAGCAAGCGGTCGGCCCGTTCCACCGGTTCCAGAGGGAACAGCCGGGCGGTGTCATCGTCGAACCAGCCGCGCACACCTGCCGCGATCTGGCGGACATGGTGTTCCGAAACGCCATAGAATTCGCTTGTCAGATAGTCATCATCGCAGGCGGCCGGCAGTACGATGCTGTGGGCCATCTGGTCGGCCGTGAGGCCCTGGTTCATGCCGCGCACGGTCTGATCCCAAAGGAACTGGATCGCATCACGATAGCGGATCAGGCGGGCTCGGATTTCCTCGGCACCCGAAATCGGCGGACCATGGGCACCCACCAGATGCTCCGGTGCCAGACCGATGATGTGGTCGATACCGGTCAGCAGCACCTGGGGGTCCCGGTATTCCTCGCCACGGATGGCAAAGATGTTGAACAGGGCTGGCCAGACCAGATTCTGCACGCAGACACCGGACTCCGGGAACCAGAGGGTAACCGAGTCGTCGGCGTCTGAGGGCGCGTGGGTTACATTGACCGTCAGACCCGCAATCGTTTCGGTCTCGCCACCACGCCAGGGAACTGTGACAGGCCTGTGGCCAGGCGTGTAGGGCGCGTGGTCCGGATGGCGGAAGGACAGGCCAAGGCCGACATTGACCACAGCATCCGGCCCCTCGGGCGGCAGACGCAGGCCAAACTGGTTTACGAGGCCGCGGGAATAGGCCGGCGCAATCTCGCTCGATACCCGCGCCAGGTTCAGGGCAATGCGTTCGTGGCCATAGACCGGCAGCGCCTGGCCGGCCTCATCGAACAGGGCCCTGGTGCCGCCGACATAGTGGAAATGGGAATAGACCACGGCAGCGACCGGGCTTTCGGTATGGGCGCGCAGCTCACGCAGGGCGGCGGCCATTTCCTCGACGCATTCGCCGGTGTCGATGGCAATGATACCGCCTGGGCCTTCAATGAAGGTCTGGTTTGAAAGGCCGTTGCCGACCAGGCTCCAGACCCCGGGCGCCACCTGGTAGAACTTTCGCGCGAGCCGTTCAGAATGCTGCAGGCTGCGACGGTGGACGCGTTGACCGCTTGGGCCGGTGACGACCACGGACGGGTCAGACTCAAAGCTCCGCATGCGGCCCTCCAGCACGACGGTTCTGTTTCGAGTATGAACGCCGTCGCTGTGACCTGTTTGTCATGCCCGCGCCCTTGCACGCAACGCCGTTCTTGTCCTCCGGCTTACGTCCCGGTCTGAATCGCGTGACCCGACTGATCTTGGCCTGCAATGTCCGGGGACCTGAGACAGCCAGGCCAAACCAACTCAACCGGCCGCGAAGGCCGCTAAAACGCCTGATGAGCCCCGCGGGTTGAATACCACCTCGCCTTCCAACACCCGGTTACGATGCTGACCAGCGCACGGTATGTCGGTGACGGCCACATAGTCGCCTGACGCACGTCGATCCAGCAGGAGGTAAACGCAGGGCCGCGAGGCTTGATGAAGGCGTATGGTTGCGCGCACAAGATCAGGGTGCAGGCCCAGGTCGCCATCGAGGCGTGCGGCCCTCTGCATGATCTCCCGCAGCCGGACTGGAATCCCGGCCTCCCGGATGCAGTCAAAGGTTCGGGCCCGCAAGGATCCCTGTTTTATCGAGGGGCTGTCGCCCGTCCACATGACGTGGTGCTCATAGGGCGTCCGCCTGATGGCATCTTCCACCACAGAGGCTGACAGGATTTCAACATCGCGATGTCGCATGTATCTTCGCCTTTCCCCCGATGAAGGGCAGGGTTCAGCAGGTCTTGTGCGCCCCGGCACCTGGCCGGGCCGGCAGGGCGTGGATATAGGTACCGATGGCCGCCAGATCGGCATCGCTCAGGTTCGATGTCGAAGCGACGACATCCCGCATGCCTGTAGGCTCATTGAAGCACTTGTCGGTACCGGATTTCAGGAAATCGGCAATGTCCTGCCCCGTCCAGTCTCCCAGTCCATCCTTGTGCGGCGTAATGTTCGAGGCAAACCGTCCACCGGCTTCAAGGTTTGATGCCCCGGCATAGAGACTGGTGGCGACCATGCCGCCGAGGGGGCCCCGGGGGGTGTGGCACTCGGCGCAGTGGGCCGGACCTTCAGCCAGATAGGCTCCGCGGTTCCATTCAGCCGACTGCTTTGGGTCAGGCCTGAATTCAACCGGCCTGAAATAGAGCAGCTTCCAGAACCCGACGGCAGGTCTCAGATTGAAGGGGAAGTTCAGTTCGTGGGGGGACGTCTTGCCGGGCACCGCGGGGAGGGTCTTCATATAGGCGAACAGGTCGCGCACATCAGGCGTGGTCAGCAGGCTGTAGGCCCCATAGGGGAAGGACGGGTATAGGTGCTCTCCGTGGGCACCAACGCCCCGCTTCATGGCGTTGACAAACTGGAGTTCGGTCCATCTGCCCAGCCCATTCTCGGGATCCGAAGAGATATTGGGCGTGACAAAGGTCCCGAAGGGCGATTTCAGCTTCACGCCGCCGG
Organism: uncultured Alphaproteobacteria bacterium; assembly: GCA_903928755.1. Classification (GTDB taxonomy): domain Bacteria; phylum Pseudomonadota; class Alphaproteobacteria; order Caulobacterales; family Caulobacteraceae; genus Phenylobacterium. Next base: position 3,041 of record CAIYSH010000172.1, read on the forward strand.
CCAGCTTTCTGCGATCGCTTTCTCCCGGTGCCGTGTGACAGGCCGAGCAGTTGCCAGCGATGAATACGGTTTCACCCTTGGCAGGATCTGGCTTGTAGCCCGCAACGAGC
>CAIYSH010000173.1 GCA_903928755.1 uncultured Alphaproteobacteria bacterium
CCTGGGTGGATATCCCCCAGAGACCCTGGCAGAGGATCAAGATCTCACCCTCTCCGTCCAACTGGCGGGTTGGCGGGTTGAATTTGACCCTGAGGCTCGAGCCTATACCGAGGCCCCAGATACTGTGGAAGGTTTGCTGAAGCAGAGGTTTCGATGGTCTTTCGGCACTTTACAATGTCTGTGGAAGCACAGATCAGCCTTGTTTTCCCTTGAGCGCCCGATTCTTGGCTTTATCGCCCTACCGCAGATTTGGCTGTTCCAGATCTTTCTCACGGCCTTGGCACCCTTGGTCGATCTGGCTGTTGTCTGGGGCATAGTCTCAAGCCTCTATGGTCGGCTGTCCCACCCTGTGGAGTGGTCGCCAGACAATCTCTGGCATCCTCTGTTCTATTGGGCCGCCTTCATTTTCCTCGACCTCTCAGCCGGCGCGCTGGGTATGGCCCTGGAGCGCAGGGCACCCTGGCGGGACCTGGTCTGGCTACCGGCGCAGAGGTTCGGTTACCGCCAGCTGATGTATTATGTGGTTCTGAAATCCATAGACTCAGCCATCAGAGGCGCCCGGGTCGGCTGGGGTCGATTAGAGCGGCGCGGAACCGTGGGCGTGGATCAGGCACAGTAGCCTGTCCTAGGACACAGGCGAATTCTTCGCGCAATCCGTGAAAAACACCCCCTGACAGCGGTTGCCACTTTGCGGTGGGGCGCCCTATAAGCCGTCCCACTCGCCGATTGGGCGGGCCCTCAGACCGACGCGTTCTGCGACCTCATGAACATACACGAACATCAAGCCAAGGCCGTCCTCTCCGAGTTCGGCGTCGCCGTCCCTCGCGGCTATCCCGCATTCACCGCTGAAGAGGCGCGCAAGGCCGCCGAACAGCTGGGTGGACCTGTCTATGTCGTCAAATCCCAGATCCACGCGGGCGGCCGCGGCAAGGGTCGTTTTGAAGGCCTGGGCGATGACGCCAAGGGCGGTGTCCGGGTGGTCAAGTCCGTCGATGATGTGGCGACCAATGCGGCCGAAATGCTCGGCCGGGTTCTGGTGACCCATCAGACCGGTCCCAAGGGCAAGCAGGTCAACCGCCTCTACATCGAAGAGGGCGCAGCCATTGCCAAGGAATTCTATCTGTCCCTGCTGGTCGACCGTGAAACCAGCTGGGTCTCGGTGGTCGCCTCGACCGAGGGCGGCATGGATATCGAAACCGTCGCCCACGACACGCCGGAAAAGATCATCACCTTCAGCATCGACCCCGCCACGGGCGTCTGGCCTTTCCATGGCCGCACCCTGTCCAAGGCGCTTGGCCTCAGCGGCGACCTGGCCAAACAGGCCGCCAAGCTGCTGGGCCAGCTCTATACGGCCTTCGTGGCCAAGGACATGGCCATGCTGGAGATCAATCCGCTGATCGTCACCGAAGACGAGCAGTTGCGGGTCCTGGACGCCAAGGTCTCCTTCGACTCCAACGCCCTCTACCGGCATCCGGAAATCGTCGTGCTGCGGGACGAGAGCGAGGAAGATCCCAAGGAAATCGAGGCCTCCAAGTTTGACCTGTCCTATATCGCCCTGGACGGCGAAATCGGCTGCATGGTCAATGGTGCCGGCCTTGCCATGGCGACCATGGACATCATCAAGCTCTATGGCGCAGAGCCCGCCAACTTCCTCGATGTGGGCGGCGGCGCTGATGAGGCCAAGGTGACGGCGGCCTTCAAGATCATCATGGCCGACCCCAATGTGAAGGGCATTCTGGTCAATATCTTTGGCGGCATCGCCCGTTGCGACATCCTCGCCAACGGCGTGGTCAATGCTGTCAAACAGGTTGGCCTGACCGTGCCCCTGGTGGTGCGCCTCGAAGGCACCAATGCGGAACTGGGCAAGAAGATCATCAATGAGAGCGGCCTCAATGTCATCGCGGCCAACGATCTCAGCGACGGTGCCGAGAAGATTGTGAAAGCCGTGCGGGAGCTCGCCTGATGTCCATCCTGATTGGCAAAGAAACCCGCGTCATCTGCCAGGGCATTACCGGTGCCCAGGGCACCTTCCACTCCGAGCAGGCCATCGCCTATGGCACCAAGATGGTCGGCGGCGTGACGCCGGGCAAGGGCGGGACCACCCACGTTGGTCTGCCTGTGTTCAACACGGTTGATGAAGCCGTGCGGCAAACGGGCGCAGACGCCAGCGTGATCTACGTGCCGCCTGCCTTCGCAGCCGATTCCATCCTCGAGGCGATCGACGCTGAAATTCCCCTAGTCATCTGCATCACCGAGGGCATTCCGGTTGCCGACATGATCAAGGTGAAGCGGGCGCTTTCGGGGTCCAGGACCCGGTTGATCGGACCGAACTGCCCGGGCGTCCTGACGCCAGAGGCCTGCAAGATCGGGATCATGCCGGGAAATATCTTCAGGAAGGGCTCGGTCGGCGTTGTTTCGCGCTCTGGCACCCTGACCTATGAGGCGGTTTTCCAGACCACCCAGGTGGGTCTGGGGCAGAGCACCGCAGTCGGTATTGGTGGCGACCCTGTCAAGGGCACTGAGTTCATCGACATGCTCGACCTGTTCCTCAAGGACCCGGAAACGGAATCGATCATCATGATCGGTGAAATCGGCGGTTCCGCAGAAGAAGATGCTGCTGAGTTCATAAAGAATTCAGCAACTAAGAAGCCTATGGTCGGGTTCATTGCGGGACGCACCGCGCCGCCTGGTCGGCGCATGGGTCACGCAGGGGCGATCATCTCGGGCGGCAAGGGCGGTGCCGAGGACAAGATCGCAGCGATGGAAGCCGCTGGTATCCGCGTTTCTCCGTCGCCGGCGAAACTTGGGGAAACCCTCCTCGACGTCCTCAAGGGCCGTTGAGGTCAACTTAACCGTAGAGCGGTCCGCGCTCGGCTTTGTTGCTCCGCGGCCCCTTCTGGAAGCGGACGACATGGCTGACGACGCGGGCATCATCAACGACATCATGACGGAAACCTCTTTCCTCTACGGAGGCAATGCAGGTTTCATCGAGGATCTCTATGCCCGTTGGGCGGCGGATCCGACCTCGGTCGAGCCGTCCTGGCAGGCCTTTTTCCGGTCCCTGCCTGACCGTCTGGAAGTTGCCCAGGCATCTGCAGCGCGTCCTTCCTGGACGGCCCGGTCCGCACCTTCGGCCCGGCCCGACTGGCTCTCGGCCCTGGACGGCATGTGGCCAGCGGTAGAGGCCAAGCTGGGTGCCAAGATCGTTGAGCGCGCGGTGGATGTGCCATCGGTTGCCCCGACCAGTGAAGCCCTGCGTGCCGCCACCCTGGATTCCCTGCGCGCCATCATGATGATCCGGGCCTACCGGATGCGCGGCCACCTGCGGGCCAATCTAGATCCCCTGGGAATTGCCATTCCTGAGGGTGACGCCAGCGAACTGGACCCGTCATCCTATGGGTTCACGGAGTCCGACTACGACCGCACCATCTTCCTGGACCATGTCCTGGGGATGGAGACCGGCACGATCCGGGAAATCCTGGCCATTCTCAAGCGGACCTACTGCGCTGACATCGGCGTGCAGTACATGCACATTTCCGATCCCCAGCAGAAGGCCTGGCTGCAACAGCGGATCGAGGGCCGCGACAAGGAAATCACCTTCACCAAGGAGGGCAAGGTCGCCATCCTGAAGAAGCTGATCGAGGCAGAGGGCTTTGAGAAATTCCTCGCCAAGCGATTCCCGGGAACAAAGCGGTTCGGGCTGGATGGCGGGGAAGCTGCTGTTCCGGCTCTGGAGCAGATCATCAAGCGCGGTGGCGCTCTTGGCGTCCGGGACATCATCATCGGCATGCCGCACCGGGGACGCCTGAACGTCCTGGCGGCGGTCATGGCCAAGCCCTATCAGGTCATCTTCCATGAGTTCCAGGGCGGCACTTCCCTGCCGTCAGACGTCGAGGGCTCGGGCGATGTGAAGTATCACATGGGTGCCAGCTCGGACCGGAGTTTTGACGGGAATTCCGTCCACCTGTCCCTGACGGCCAATCCCTCCCACCTGGAAATCGTCAATCCGGTGGTCCTGGGCAAGGCCCGGGCCAAGCAGGCCTTTGCCCTTCGGGAAAGTGCCGAGGCCGGTCGTCATCACGTTCTGCCCCTGCTGATGCACGGAGATGCAGCATTTGCCGGTCAGGGTGTGGTTGCGGAATGCTTCGCCATTTCCGGGACCAAGGGCTATCGCACCGGCGGGACCATCCACTTCATCGTCAACAACCAGATCGGCTTCACCACGGCCCCGAAATATTCACGGTCGTCGCCATATCCTTCGGATGTGGCCCTGATGGTCGAGGCCCCGATCTTCCACGTGAACGGTGATGATCCGGAAGCCACCGTCTATGTCGCCAAGGTCGCGACGGAATTCCGCCAGAAATTCGGCAAGGACGTCGTCATCGACATGTTCTGCTATCGCCGCTTCGGTCACAACGAAGGCGATGATCCGACCATGACCTCGCCCTTGATGTACAGGAAGATCAAGGACCATCCGACAACCCGTGAGATCTACAGCCGAAAACTGGTGGCCGAGGGGGTCGTGTCCCAGACAGAGCTGGATACCTGGATTTCGGACTTCGAGCAGTTCCTGGATGCCGAGTTCGAGGCCGGCAAGGTTTACAAGGCCGACAAGGCCGACTGGCTCGACGGGAAATGGGCCGGACTGGCCCTTCCCGAAGGCGACGACCGCCGCGGCGAAACCTCCGCGCGACTTGAGAAACTGGTCAGCCTTGGTCAGAAGATCACCGAAATTCCGTCCCATCTGGATGTCCACAAGAATGTCCGGCGGGTCATCGAGGCCCGGCGGACGGCCATAGAGATTGGGGAAGGCCTGGACTGGGCGACGGGTGAACACCTCGCCTTTGCGACCCTGCTGGATGAGGGCTTCCCGGTCCGTCTGGCGGGTCAGGACAGCGTCCGGGGCACATTTACCCAGCGCCATTGCGACCTCATCGACCAGTCCACCGAAGAGCACTACACCATGCTCTCCAACCTCCGCCCCGGTCAGGCCCATTTCGAGGTCATCGATTCCCCGCTCTCGGAAGAGGCGGTGCTGGGCTTTGAGTACGGATTTTCCCTTGCCGATCCCAAAACCCTGACCCTCTGGGAAGGCCAGTTCGGCGACTTTGCCAATGGTGCCCAGGTGGTCATTGACCAGTTCATCACCTCAGGTGAACGCAAGTGGTTGCGGATGAGCGGGCTCGTCCTGCTCCTGCCGCACGGCTATGAAGGCCAGGGCCCCGAACATTCCTCGGCCCGTCTCGAGCGCTTCCTGCAGCTGTGTGCAGAAGACAACATGCAGGTGGTCAACTGCACGACCCCGGCCAATTATTTCCATGTCCTTCGTCGCCAGATGCGGCGGGAATTCCGCAAACCCCTGGTCGTCATGACGCCCAAGTCGCTCCTGCGACACAAGAAGGCGACCTCCCGGCTGGTGGAACTGGCTGAAGGTTCGTCCTTCCACCGGGTGCTGCACGATGATGCCGAGCGGGGCCAGAACACCAAGATCGAACTGGCCGCCCCCGACAAGATCCGTCGGGTCGTGCTCTGCTCCGGCAAGGTCTATTATGACCTGCTGGAATCCCGCGAAGAGCGTGGCATCGATGATGTCTATCTGATGCGCCTGGAGCAGTTCTATCCCTGGCCGGTCAAGTCCCTGTCTACGGAACTGTCGCGCTTTCCCAATGCTGAACTGGTCTGGTGTCAGGAAGAGCCGAAGAACATGGGCGGCTGGACCTTTGTCGACCCCTGGCTGGAACTCACCCTGGATCGCCTGAAGATCAAGGCCAAGCGCGCCCGCTATGTCGGTCGCCCGGCCTCGGCCTCGACCGCGGCTGGCCAGATGAGCCGCCACCAGAAGGAACTGCAAGCCTTCCTCAACGACGCCTTCGCCTGATCCCCCCCTCCCCCTCAGAAGAGACAGAAAGCATCACCTATGGCCGACATCATGACCCCCGCGCTCGGCGAGTCCGTCTCCGAAGCGACGGTGGCGCGCTGGACGAAAAAGCCGGGTGACGCGGTGCGCAAGGATGAAATCCTTGTGGAGCTGGAAACCGACAAGGTCAGTCTGGAAGTCGCGGCCCCGGCCGACGGTGTGCTTGAGTCCATCTCTGCCGAAGAGGGTGCGACGGTCGAGCCCGGTGCCGTGCTGGGTCATCTGACGGAAGGCCCGGCTGTCGCCAGACCAGCTGCCAACGTCCCGGAGCCCAAGGCTGAAACCCCGGCACCCGTTGTTGCCGCAGCTGAGCCAGCCGCCAAGGCTGCTGCGCCGCTGGCGCCTTCCGCCCAGCGGATTGTGGCGGAGAACAAGCTCGATGCCGCAGCCATTGCCGGTTCCGGCAAGGACGGACGTGTGACCAAGGGTGATGCCCTGGCCGCCCTTGAGGCACGCGCCTCGGCCCCTGTGGCACCTGTGATGCCGGCTGCCCCGCGGGAGACCCACGCCCGGGAAGAGCGGGTCCGCATGTCCCGTCTGCGCCAGACCATTGCCCGCCGCCTGAAGGAGGCCCAGACCAACGCGGCCATGCTGACGACCTTCAATGAAGTCGACATGTCTGCGGTCATGGCGCTGCGGAATGCCTACAAGGACGTTTTCGAAAAGACCCATGGCGTGAAGCTGGGCTTCATGAGCTTCTTCGTCAGGGCCTGTATCCATGGCCTGAAGCATGTCCCCGAGGTCAATGCCGAGATCGATGGCCAGGACCTGATCTACAAGAACCATTATGACATCGGGGTCGCTGTCGGTACCGACCGTGGCCTCGTGGTCCCGGTTCTGAGGGACGCCGACGTCCTGACCCTGGCCGGGGTCGAAAAAGGCATTGGTGCCCTTGGCAAGAAGGCCCGTGATGGAGCCCTGGCCATGGATGATCTGCAGGGCGGCACATTCACCATTTCCAATGGCGGTGTCTATGGCTCGCTGATGTCAACGCCGATCCTCAATGCGCCCCAGTCCGGCATTCTGGGCATGCACAAGATCCAGGATCGGCCCATGGCGGTTGGCGGGCAGGTTGTCATCCGTCCGATGATGTATCTTGCGCTCAGCTATGATCACCGGATTGTCGATGGTCAGGGGGCCGTGACCTTCCTGGTCAAGGTCAAGGAAGCCATCGAAGATCCCCAGCGCCTGCTGCTGGACATCTGACCGCCGCGATCCGCACTCCACACTCAGCCGGGAAGGCTAGGACTGAAATGGCCCAATACGACGTCGTCATCATCGGGGGCGGTCCCGGCGGTTATAATGCTGCGATCCGTGCAGGCCAGCTGGGCCTGAAGACCGCCCTGGTCGAAAAGAACCCCACCCTTGGGGGCACCTGCCTCAATGTTGGCTGCATGCCCTCCAAGGCACTGCTGCATGCTTCGGAAATGTTCGAGGCGGCAGGCAAGGACTTCGCCCACCTGGGCATTGAGGTCACCCCCAGGCTGAACCTGCCCCAGATGATGGGACAGAAGGCGGAATCGGTCCTGGCCCTGACCAAGGGGATCGAGTTCCTGATGAAGAAGAACAAGATCGACTGGATCAAGGGCTACGGAAAGCTGGCCGGTCCGGGCAAGGTTGAGGTCACCGGCGAAGACGGCGCGGTCACCGTCCTCGAAGCGAAGAACACGGTCATCGCCACGGGCTCGGAGCCTTCCGGCCTGCCCGGCGTCACGGTCGACCAGAAGCGCATTGTTGACTCCACGGGCGCCCTCTCCCTGCCGGAGGTGCCCAAGCATCTCGTGGTGATCGGCGCCGGAATCATCGGCCTGGAGCTGGGCTCGGTCTGGCGTCGCCTGGGTGCCCAGGTGACCGTGGTCGAGTTCCTCGACCGCATCACGCCTGGCATGGATACCGACACCGCCAAGACCTTCCAGCGGGGCCTGACCAAACAGGGCATGACCTTCAAGCTGGGCTCCAAGGTTACGGGCGCCAAGGCGTCTGCGACGGGCGTCGAGGTGACGGTCGAGCCTGTGGCTGGCGGCGCCGCCGAGACCGTGAGCGCTGACTATGTCCTGCTGGCCATCGGCCGCCGCGCCTTCACCGAAGGCCTGGGCCTTGAGAGCGTCGGCATTGTTCCCGACAAGCGCGGGGTCATCGACACGGACCACTTCCGCACGACCGCCCCCGGCGTCTGGGCCATTGGTGACGTCATTCATGGTCCCATGCTGGCCCACAAGGCCGAAGAGGATGCCGTCGCCTGTATTGAGTTCATCGCCGGCAAGGTCGGGCATGTGGACTACAATCTGGTGCCCAGCGTCGTCTATACCGCCCCGGAAGTGGCCTGGGTCGGCCAGACCGAGGAGCAGCTCAAGGCCGCCGGGGTCGCCTACAAGGTCGGCAAGTTCCCCTTCTCGGCCAACAGCCGCGCCAAGATCAATCATGAGACCGAAGGCTTTGCCAAGGTCCTGGCCGACGCGAAGACCGACGAAATCCTCGGCGTCCACATCATCGGGCCCCAGGCCGGAGAGCTGATCGGTGAATACTGTGTCGCCATGGCGTTCAGGGCGGCCAGTGAAGACATTGCCCGAACCTGCCACCCCCACCCCACGCGCTCGGAAGCCGGTCGTCAGGCGGCCATGGGCGTCGAGGGCTGGACCATGCAGTCCTGATCCTGAGGCCCGCGGTCTGGGTCTGACTTTCCTTCACCGCCTTGATGTCGTGCGATAGCCGGATGGCAAATCCCCTCCACCATGTCAGGCGTGAGGATGGGCCCTGGCATAGGCCCCCATCAGGGCAGCGGCGTCCACATCGGTGTATTTCTGGGTCGTGCTGAGCGAAGCATGACCCAGCAATTCCTGGATGGATCGCAGGTCCGCCCCCGCTCCCAGCAGGTGTGTAGCAAAGGAGTGTCGCAGGGCATGAGGTGTTGCGCTGTCCGGCAGGCCCAGACGCCCACGCAATGCCTGAACGGTTGCCTGCATGTGGCGTGGGCTGAGCGGCCCTCCGCGTTTGGCCCGGAAGACGCGATCCTCGGCTGAAAGGGAAAACGGCATTTGCCGGACATAGGCCGCCACTGCCGCGGCGACCTGGGGCAGGACAGGCACGATACGGGTCTTCGAGCCCTTGCCAATCACACGCAGGCTGTCGGCAAGGGGTGTGTCCGAGACCTTCAGGGACAGGGCTTCCGAAATCCGCAGACCACAGCCGTACAGCAGGGTCAGAACGGCTTCGTCACGGGCGGATTCCCAGTCTTCACGATCAGGATCCAGACCGGGTTCGGCCAGCAGGCCCATGGCCTGGTCTTCGGTGACGGGTCTTGGAGCGGAGGGGCGGACCCTGGGCCCCCGGACCAGGGCCACCAGGGCGTTTGCCGTTCCCAACCGGCGATCCAGAAACTTGTGGAAGCTCCGGACGGCGGAAAGAGCCTGGGACATGGAGCGCGGCGATAAGGGGTGATCCCCCTGCCGGAGCTCGGCCAGCCAGGCGCGCATTTCGCTGGCCGTGACCGTGGCGAGGTCTGCCAGGGCCTGGGGTCCACCGCGATGCTTCTGCAGGAAGAGCAGATAGCGCCGTCCTGCAAAGCCGTAGGCTTCGAGGGTGCGTGGTGAGGATCGGCGCTCTTTTTCGAGGTGCTCAAGCCATTGGGCCAGCGCCTCAAGAGCTGTCACGGCATCACCGGCCAGCGTTCGGCGGTCCGTTCCACCACGCGCGCCAGGAAAGCGACCAGTTCGTTGCCCATGTCGGGGGTAAAGCCTTCCGGATCATCGGAGCCAAACGCCAGAATGCCGATCCGCGCGGGGTCCCAGATGGCCAGTCGGACCATGGCCATGGAGGCGATCTGCGCGGCATGCTGGCCAAACAGGCCAATTGCGGTTGGCTGGAAGCCCATCAGCCCCACCCGCTGATGACCAATCACCTGATCTACGCCACCTTCAGGCAGGGTGTACCAGCCGGCGGGGGTTCTCTCCGGACCTTCGAGCGCCACAACACCCGCCGTCAGGCCAAAACGCACGCGTGCCAGTTCATCAACCCGACGGGCGAGATCAGCGTGGTTGCGCGAATCCAGCAGATCTACCACGGCACCGTGGGTCTGGGCCTGGGCTGCGAAATTGGCCTGGGCTGTCGCTTCCAGGCTCTGCCGGGCATGCTTTTCACGACGATGGGCTTCGTGAACGCGGGCCAGGGCCGCCGGCCCGAATTCGACCACATTACCCTGGGTTACCATCCGCAGCCCGAGCTCCCCAAGGAGTTCCGGGTCTTGATGCAGGACGTGCGGGTTCCTCGACAGGAAGGACCGAACCTTTTCCGGGTCGAAACCCGTTGCCTCAGCGGCCGCGCCGATTGCGTCCATGCATCCGTCCCCGTTTCTACAGGATGGACTGGCCCGTTCTGGCCCAGTCGTTCAGGAAGTCAGAAAGACCCTTTTCGGTTAACGGGTGCTTGAAGAGGTCCAGAAAAACGTTCGGCGGCAGGGTGGCGCAATCCGAACCGGCCAGGGCGACGGCCCGGACATGGGCGGTGTTGCGGATCGAGGCGGCGAGGATCTCGGTGTCAAATTCATAGGTGTCGTAAATGGCCCGGATTTCGGAAATCAGGTCGACACCATCGGCACCCTGATCGTCCAGACGCCCGACGAATGGGGAGATGTAGGTCGCGCCGGCCTTGGCGGCCAGCAGGGCCTGGGTCACCGAGAAGCACAGGGTCACATTGGTCTGTATGCCTTGCACGGCAAACTCCTGCACGGCGACCAGACCGTTCCGGGTAAGGGGCACCTTGACCACGACATTTGGTGCGATGCCGGCCAGCTTGGCACCTTCTGCCAGCATGCCGCCCACATCGGTCGCCGTGACCTCTGCGCTGACGGGCCCCTCAACCAGATCACAGATCCTGGCAATCACGTCCAGGATCGGCTTGCCGGACTTGGCAATCAGGGAGGGATTGGTGGTAACGCCGTCTACCAGCCCGGTGGTCTGCAGGTCGGCCAGGATGTCGAGATCAGTGGTGTCTAGAAAGAGCTGCATGGTCTGGGTCCGGAAAATGCGAGGTTGTCGCTTCTAAACCCCTATTGAAGCCGCGAGAAGGGTCCTGCTTGCAGGATGCCGGGCGGAAATCCTGTGTATCGTCCACATATCCCCGGCCCAATGTGCTCCGGATGATCCTATAGTCGTGATCAAGATGAGCCGTATCGCCTCCATTCTCCTGCCCATGCCGCTTCCGGAAGCCTTCGATTATGCGGAGCCGGAGGGTATGGATCTGCAAGTCGGTGACCAGGTTGCGGCCCCTCTGGGATCCCGCCTGGTTCATGGGGTTGTCACGGCTCTGCGTGATTCGGGTGGCGGTAACCGGCCCCTCAAGCCCGTTGAGGCGCGCCTGGATGCACCACCCCTGCCTCCCAATGTCATAGAGTTCATCCAGTGGGCGGCGCGATATGCCGTGGCAGATCCCGGACAACCCCTCGCCATGGCCCTGCGTGGCGCCCGGGCTCCCAAGGCCAGGCCAGACCGGCGCGTCGAAGTCACCGGACAGATTCCTGCAAAGCTGACAGCTGCCCGCGCCCGGGTGCTGGAGACAGCGACCACAGGCTTTGCCACCGCCGCAGATCTGGCCCGGGCTGCGGGCGTCTCGCCCGGCGTTATCAAGGGCCTGATCGAAGACGGCGCGCTGACCATCAGACTGATCGAGGCTGATCCCCGCTTCCCGGAACCCGACCTCCTCAGGCCTGGCGCCTTGCTGAATCCCAGCCAGGCGGCAGCCGCAGAAGACCTCAAGGCCATGATGGCGTCAGGTGGCTTCAAGGTCGCCCTGCTGGACGGGATTACAGGGTCCGGAAAGACAGAGGTCTATCTGGAGGCTGTCCATGCAGCCTTGGCTTCTGACCCTGAGGCCCAGGTCCTGGTCCTCCTGCCGGAAATTGCCCTGACCCAGGCGGTGATCGCCCGATTTGAAGCACGGTTTGCCGCGGCGCCTGCCGAGTGGCACTCGGATGTGCCACCGCCCCAGCGGCGCAAGGTCTGGGATGGCGTCGCGACCGGCCTTTGCCGAATCGTGGTCGGCGCCCGCTCTGCGCTCTTCCTGCCCTTCCGCAAGCTGACCCTGGTGATCGTCGATGAAGAACACGATACCTCCTATAAGCAGGAAGACGGCTTCATCTATCAGGCTCGGGATCTCGCGGTCGCCAGGGCCAAGATCGAAGGTGCCAGTGTCGTGCTGGCTTCTGCCACCCCCTCACTTGAGTCTCTTCGCAATGCCGAGACCGGACGCTATCGCTGGCTGCGCCTGACAGCCCGCCACGGGGTAGCGCGACTCCCCGACATCCAGCTGATCGATATGCGTGAAACCCCGCCTGCTTCCGGGAGCTGGCTTTCACCTCCCCTGGTCGAGGCCATGGCAGCGACCTATGAGGCAGGGGAGCAATCCCTCCTGTTCCTCAATCGCCGGGGCTATGCGCCCCTGGTTCTCTGCAAGGCCTGTGGCGAGCGCATGACGGCACCGGATACAGACTCCTGGCTGGTCGAGCATCGCTATTCCGGACGGCTTGTCTGTCACCTGACGGGCTTCTCCATGCCAAAACCCCTGGCCTGTCCCCATTGCGGGGCTGTTGACAGCCTGGTCTCCATCGGGCCCGGGGTCGAGCGGGTGGAAGAGGAAGCCCGGGCCCTGTTTCCTGAAGCCCGTATCGCGGTCTTCTCTTCCGACACCATGTGGGACGCCCGGGAGGCCCGAAACCTGATTGCCGCCATGGAGGAAGGACAGATCGACATTCTTGTCGCGACCCAGGCCGCCGCCAAGGGGCACAATTTTCCGGATCTGACCCTGGTAGGTGTCGTCGATGCTGATCTTGGGCTGAGGGGGGGAGACCTGCGGGCGGCGGAGCGGACCTATCAACTGCTCGCCCAGGCGACGGGACGGGCAGGGCGAAAGGAGCGGCCGGGCCGTGCCCTTCTGCAGACCTATGCCCCCGAACACGCGGTCATGCAGGCCCTGCAGGCGCAGGATCGTGATGCCTTCACGACGGCAGAACTCCATGAGCGCGAACTGGCTGGACTGCCCCCCTTCGGAAGACTGGCCGCGCTGATTGTCTCAGGGCCGGATCCGGTGGCCCTCGAGGCCTTTGTCCAGACCCTGGCGCAAGCGGCACCCAATGCTGAAGGAGTGCAGGTCTATGGCCCGGCCGATGCGCCCCTCGGCCTCGTCCGTGGCCGACGGCGAAAACGGTTCCTTGTACGCGCCGACCGGACGGTGGACCTTTCGGCCTATCTCGCGGCCTGGCGCGCCCGGGTCCGGCCACCCGGAGCGATCCGACTGGCAATTGATGTGGACCCCTACAGCTTTCTCTAGTGCGGTTTCGCCCTGGCTCTTGAGGCCATGTTCAGGCCCTCCACAAGACCGGAAAAGGCCATGGCGGCATAGATATAGCCCTTGGAGACGTGGACGCCGAATCCCTCAGCAATCAGGGTTGCGCCGATCATCAGCAGGAAGCCCAGGGCCAGCATGATGACCGTAGGATTGTTGTGGATGAAATTGGCCAGAGGGTCAGCGGCAACCAGCATGAGGGCGACTGCGATGATGACGGCACAGATCATGATCGGCAGATGGTCAGTCATCCCCACCGCAGTGAGGATGGAGTCGATGGAAAAAACGATATCCAGCATCAGGATCTGAACAATCGCTGCACCGAAATTCATGGCGACGGGAGCCTTCTTGTCCAGGAGGTCATCACTTACGGCGGGGTCCACGGCATGATGGATTTCAGTTGTGGCTTTCCAGACAAGGAACAGTCCACCGGCAATCAGGATGATGTCACGCCAGGAGAAAGCCAGATCGAAGGCGGCGTGACCGTCCGGGGCGGCCGCTGGCTGCCAGGGCAGGGTCAGGACCGGGGCCGTCATTCCAGCCAGGAAGGCCAGGGTCGACAGCAGGGCCAGCCGCAGGATCAAGGCCAGGGCAAGCCCCACGCGTCTGGCGCGCGTCCGCTGCTCGGGTGGGAGCTTGTTCGAAAGGATCGAAATGAAGACCAGATTGTCGATCCCCAGCACCACTTCCATGACGATCAGGGTAATCAGGGCGGCCCAGGCGGCGGGATCGACAAGCAGATGGGTCAAGCTCGACATCGTCTTCCTTATTGAGGTGATGATCACAGATAGGCGTAGATCAGCACTTTGCCAGTGGCACCCTTGCTTATTCCCGATTCATCCCATGGATTGAACTGCAGATCGTGATGTTCTGGCCCCCTTCTTGCTTCATGGAGGCCGGGCGCTGTCTGCGGCCCTGAGTTTGGAACACAGCCATGGCAACTGGCGAAAACCTGCGCGTCCTGACCAGCATGCGCTTCTTCGCGGCCCTTTGGGTGGTGTTGTTCCATTACTGGCATGACCTGCCAGGCGCACCGGGCCTGCCCGCCTTCATTGACAAGGGCTATCTCGGCGTCGAGCTGTTCTTCATCCTGTCAGGTTTCATTCTCTGCCATGTCTATCGCGCGGCGGTGGAGCAAGGGCGCTTTCAATACGGCGACTTTCTCTGGAAACGGCTTGCCCGGATCTATCCCATGCACATTGTCACCCTGGCCGGGATGGGCGTGATGGCCATGACCGCGACCGTTCTGGGCTTCAGGGTTGATCCGAACATCCTCAGCTGGTCGAGCTTGCCGGCCAACCTGACCCTCACCCAGGCCTGGGGGCTGGCCACGACCGCTGCGTGGAATCATCCGTCCTGGTCCATTTCCGCTGAATGGTTCGCCTATCTGACCTTTCCCGTTTCTGCCTGGGTCGCCCTGAAATTCAAAAACCGCCCGTTGGCCGGCCTTGTCCTGGCCATGATCCTGGTGGTCGCCCTCAACTGGGGTTTCCACGCTGCGACCGGCAAGTTGCTGACACTTGCCACGATAAAATGGGGCGCCCTGAGAATCGTTCCGTGTTTTGTCTACGGCTGCGCCCTTTACGGGTATTGGTCGGCCCGACCGGCACAAAATCGCACCAGAGCGGGTCTGGGTGCCCTGATTTCAGGCATCGTCACGTTTTTTTTCACGGTCGCCGGGCTGCCGGATTCCCTGATCGTGCTGGGCCTCGGGTTAACCCTGCTCTTCTTGGCACAACTGGCGCAAACCCGTTCAGCGATTTTGGCGCAGGCTCCCTTGGTCTATCTCGGTGAGATTAGTTATTCCATGTACATGATCTGCATCCCATGGAAGGTAGTTTTTGTCGACACGATGACACGTATCGTCAAGGTGAATGATGGAAACTTAACGTTTGGCCTGTGGTTAGTTTTGATTTTTTCACTGATATTGCTTTCATCCATATCATTTCATCTTATCGAAAAGCCCGCCCGGGAATGGATGAAACTCATTGGCGGGGGGCGTGCGACTCAGCAACCTGCGCCATCGTCGACATAAACCCTCTTTCCATCCGGCTTCAGGATGGGTAATCAAGACGCAGTTTCGCGTGGGGGCTACTCCGACATGCTTAAACGGACCAGAACCCTTATTGGTTCCCTGGCCGCAGCAGCGGTAATGACGATCGCGCCGATTTCGAGCGCGACGGCCGATATCTACTGGCAATGCGTCCCGTTTGCACGCCTGGCTTCCGGCATTCAGATCTTCGGTGATGCCTATACCTGGTGGCGCCAGGCCATTGGCCGTTACGATACAGGTCGGGCTCCGAAGGCTGGAGCTGTCCTGTGTTTCAAGCCGACGGGCCGCATGTCTCTGGGCCATGTGGCCGTTGTCAGCCAGGTGCTGACCGACCGGGTGATCCAGATCAGCCATGCCAACTGGTCACGTATCGGCGGTAGTCGTGGGCAGATCGAGAAGGACGTCACGGTTATTGACGTTTCGCCTGCGGGAGACTGGTCAACGGTCAAGGTCTGGTATGACCCTGTGCGCGACCTCGGAACCACGACCTATCCGACCTACGGGTTCATCTATCAGGATGCCCAGGCCAGACAGATGGCAAACTCCGGCTTCAGTAACGCGCAGAATAAGGCCATTGCCATGGCCCAGAATGCTGCCAGCCAGGTAGCTTCAGCAGTTCGCCCCGGGGCAAATCCGCTGACCATGCTTGGCCAGGCTGCTGAATCCGGTGACCGGATTGCTGCCCTGATCCAGGCGGTGACGGCACCAGCGCCTGCCGATCCCAAGAACTGAGGACAGTCAGGGTGAACGGCCCTGTCATGTCGGTCCGGGCTTTAACGTGCTGAGGCTCCTGCGCCGCAGTGCCCACCGGTTTGACGTGATTGCGGCAGAGGCGCTGGGCTCCGGCTGGCAACTGTCTCAGGATGTCGTCTGGGTCGACATGCATTGTCCATCCCGGGATGAAGAGCTGGCCACAGAACAAACCCTCGGACTGCAATTGCCGACCCCGCAGGAAATGCAGCAGATAGAGCCGTCCAGCCGACTCTATCGGGAAGGCGGTGCCACCTTCATGACGGCCAGTCTTCTGACCCGCAGCGATCAGGATGTTGCCGAACTCAGCCCTGTCACCTTTGTGCTCTCGCATGACAGGCTGATCACCATCCGTTTCATCGAGTCCAAGGCCTTCGATGTCTTCGGTCAGCGGGCGCTCTCCCCCGCGACCGACTCGTCTTCCGGTGCCGACACGCTTCTGGGACTGCTGGATGCCATCATCGAGCGCGCGGCAGAGGTTCTCGAAGCTGGATCTGCACAGGTCCAGGACTCCTCTACGGCCATCTTCTCAAGGCCGAAGGGTGGGGCGTTTGAGCCGCTGCTGACTTCTCTCGCCCGTACCCAGTCGACGACCTCCCTGGCGAGGACCAGTCTGGTCAGCCTGGGGCGCCTTGCGAGCTTTGCGGCCCTGGCCCCCGAAATTTCCGGGGACCCTGCCCACCAGGTGCACCTGGCTTCCATCCAGCATGACATCCAGTCCCTGACCGAACACTCCGGTTATCAGGCCTCCCATATTTCCTTCCTGCTCGATGCCGCCCTCGGGCTGATCAATATCGAGCAGAATGTCACCATGAAGTTTTTTGCCGTGGCTACGGTCCTGCTGATGCCGCCAACCCTGATCGGGGCAATATACGGCATGAATTTCAGGCATATGCCCGAGCTGGAATGGCCCTTGGGCTATCCGATGGCCCTTGGCCTGATGCTCCTCTCAGGCCTGGTGCCTTTCCTCTGGTTCCGGCGCAAATCCTGGTTCTAGCGACCGATCCCGACAAACTGGCCTGGCCCCTCAGGACAACGCCTCAGCCTTGCCGATAACGCAGCCGTCCCAGCGATGTGACAAGGTTGGCCAACAGGTCTCCCGGCCGGATCCCGGCCTTCCATTTTTCAAAAGCCATCACGTTTTCAATACGGCTGTCGACGAACTGTTCCGCCGCCTCGGCCCCGGCTGAAAGTCGCAGGCTGATGGCCGAGATCAGTATTCCGGCGAGAATGGCGCGCTTGGAATAGTGGTTCTCATCCGTAGTGATGTCGCCAGCCCAGCGCCAGAGCTTGTCGGCGCTCTCCCAGACCAGGCGAAGGGCAAGTGGCAGATGGGTTGGCAGGGCCAGCCAGCCGGCCCACCGCCGCACGGCGGGACCATCGTCCGCAGCAGCGTCTGTCCGCGCCAGGACGGCCGCACGGATGCGCTCGCGGATTTTAAGCCCCGCAGGATCTGGCAGGCTGTCCAGGGCCAGGGTGTCGTGATGTCGGGACAGCAGGGCTGCGAGGTCGGCGGGGCCATGGGGCAGCAGCAGTTCGGTTTCGACCGGGGACAGACCGCAGGCGGCCCCCGATGCCCTGATCATTGGCCAGGTCCATCCCTGACCTGGGGCGAGCCTTAGCGCCTGCGCCAGAATATCGGCCTCGGTCCGGGTCGCCCAGTCGGTCATGTTCGCGTTCCGCTTTGACATGACTCGATAATAGAACGATCGAGTCGTCTTGTCCGCCGTGGACATGGTCGTTTCCTTCTGCTATTCCGCCGCGCTCAAACCCGGTCGCCCTGCGCTCGGGGGGGAAAGATTTTGTCCGTTCGCCGCTGTGCCCGTCGGGTCAGCCGAGCGGGAACGGGTGACAGGAGAGAGACCTCTGGTTCAGATTTTCGTGCGCGACAATAATGTCGATCAGGCCCTCAAGGCGCTGAAGAAGAAGATGCAGCGTGAAGGCTCGTTCCGCGAAATGAAGCGGCACGTGCACTATGAGAAGCCGTCGGAAAAGCGTGCACGCCAGCAGGCTGAAGCCGTTCGTCGCGCCCGCAAGCTCGCCCGCAAGCGCGCCCAGCGTGAAGGTCTCCTGCCTGCGCCGAAGAAACCCGTCCGCTAGGACAACTGCGGTTTTTATGAACTCGGAAAGGCCGCGCGGCGATCGCGCGGCCTTTTTGCTATGCTGCATGCCTGCAGCGGCCTATTTTCTGCCCGCTGGCACTTCACTTGCTGGTGAATCCCCTGCCGCCTCCCTATCTAGGGGCCAACGGACCTTTCGAAGGCGAATTGAACCATCATGAACCTGCGCAATTTGGCAATCTGGGGCATTATCATCGTAGCCTTGGCCGGGCTTTACAGCGTCATGACCTCCAGTCAGAAATCGGCCAACCTGTCTGAAGTCAGCTATTCCCAGCTGCTGCAGCGGGTCGGCTCGGGCACCCTGAAAAAAGCGGAAATTTCCGGCAGCCGCGTCATGGTGACCGACAAGGCCAACAAGATCTACGCGGCCACCACCCCAACGAACCAGGACGCCCTGGTCAGCCGGCTTGAAGCGCAGGGTGTGGATATCCAGGTCAAGGCCCCGGGTGGCATTACCCTGGCGACGGTCCTTGTCCAGCTCCTGCCCATCCTCCTGCTGGTTGGCGTCTGGGTGTTCTTCATGCGCCAGATGCAGGGTGGTACCCGCGGTGCCATGGGTTTTGGCAAGTCCAAGGCCAAGCTGCTCACCGAAAACAAGAACCGGGTGACCTTTGAAGATGTGGCCGGTGTCGATGAGGCCAAGGACGAACTGGCGGAAATCGTCGACTTCCTGAAGGACCCACAGAAATTCCAGCGCCTGGGGGGCAAGATCCCCAAGGGGGCTCTGATGGTTGGCCCTCCCGGCACTGGCAAGACCCTGCTGGGCCGCGCCGTAGCTGGCGAGGCCGGCGTGCCCTTCTTCTACATTTCAGGCTCTGACTTCGTTGAAATGTTCGTGGGCGTCGGGGCAAGCCGGGTTCGCGACATGTTCGAACAGGCCAAGAAGAACAGCCCCTGCATCATCTTCATCGACGAAATCGACGCTGTGGGTCGTCATCGCGGTGCCGGCCTTGGCGGCGGCAATGATGAGCGTGAGCAGACCCTGAACCAGATGCTCGTGGAAATGGACGGGTTCGAGGCGAATGAGGGCGTGATCCTGATCGCCGCCACCAACCGCCCCGACGTGCTGGACCCCGCGCTGCTGCGTCCCGGCCGCTTCGACCGTCAGGTTGTCGTGCCGAACCCGGACGTGAACGGGCGGGAGAAGATCCTGCGCGTCCACATGAAGAAGGTGCCGCTGGCCTCCGACGTCGATCCGAAGACGATCGCCCGCGGCACGCCGGGGTTCTCGGGCGCCGATCTGGCCAACCTGGTGAACGAAGCCGCCCTGCTCGCCGCCCGCCTGGGCAAGCGCGTGGTGGCGATGGC
>CAIYSH010000174.1 GCA_903928755.1 uncultured Alphaproteobacteria bacterium
GAGCTGGCCGCCCCCGGCCCGGGCGAAGTCCAGGTTCGCAATAGCTGGATGACCGTCGACCCCTACATGCGCGGCCGCATGAACGACGTGAAGAGCTATACCCCGCCCTTCCAGTTGGGCGAGGCCCTGCAGGGTGGCGCCATTGGCGAGGTGACTGTTTCCAATGACCCGGCCTTCAAAGTGGGTGATCTGGTCCAGTCCATGTTCGGCTGGCGGGAGGGCTATAACGCCCCAGCCATGGCCCTGCAGAAGCTGGACACCCATGGCCTGCCGCCGGAAGCCTTCCTGGGCGTGGCGGGCATGCCAGGCCTGACCGCCTATGCCGGCCTGCTGCGCATCGCAGCCCTGAAGCCGGGAGACGTGGTCTTTGTGTCGGGTGCCGCAGGCGCTGTGGGCTCTGTGGTCTGCCAGATCGCCAAGCTGAAGGGCCACAAGGTCATCGCCTCAGCCGGCGGCGCAGACAAGGTGAAGTTCCTGACCGAAGAGCTCGGCGTCGATGTCGCCATAGACTACAAGGCGACCAAGGACCTCTCCGCCGCCCTGATGGCTGCGGCCCCCGAGGGCATTGACGTCTATTTCGAAAACGTCGGCGGCGCGCACCTGGAAGCGGCCATCAATGCGGCCAATCCCTTCGCCCGCATGGCCCTGTGCGGCATGATCTCCCAGTACAACGACACCGAAGCTGGGGTCGGCACCCGCAACATGATCCAGTGCGTCGGCAAGAGCCTGCGACTGGAAGGCTTCATCGTCTCCAATCACTGGGACATGATGCCCGCCTTCGTGAAGGACCTGGCCGAATGGCACGCTGCCGGCAAGATCACCTGGAAGCAGACCGTCCGCGAAGGCATTGAGAACGCGCCCTCGGCTTTCCTCGGTCTGTTTGCCGGCGAAAACTTCGGGAAGATGCTGGTGAAGCTGGGCTGACATCACACCCCGGTCATACCGGCGGAGGCCGGTATCCAGGTGCATCTCCCGGGCTGACCGGAAAACCGGAACTCCGGATCCTGACCTCACTCCCCGCCCTGTGAACTGGAGCCCGGCCTCCGCCGGGGTGACCGGGGTCTGGAACCCCTAGGCTACATCGCCGAATGCCTTCAGGGCGGCCTGCGCGATCGGGCCGCCCCATTCCTGGACGAAATGCCCACCATCAGGGATGATCATCGGCTCGGGGCAGCCGCGGATCTGGCTGCGCAGGATCTCCATAACCGGAACCCCCAGCACCATGTCGGCCGCCCCCACCGCCATGAAGGTCTGACCGGTCCAGGTATCTGACCAGAACTCAACGGCCTTCTGGCTCTCTTCAATCCCCTCCATGCCCGGATCGGTCATGACCCGCTCCGGGAAGGCCCGAGCTCCAGCCTTGTAGGTGATGTCCGGGAAGGGCGCGTCATAGGCAGCGACTTCCTGTGGCGTCAGGTGGGGCGTGCCGCGCCCCATGAGGGCACCGACCGCGAGATCAGGATTGGCCTTGGCATAGGCCCGCCAGGCCAGAAAGCCGTCGCTGGGCGGCGCGCCAATGGCCAGGCAGGTATTCATCACCAGGAGCCGCGACAACCGGGCCGCAAAGGCCTCATCCACCGGCAGGGTCAGGCCGATCAGCCCGCCCCAGTCCTGGACCACCAGGGTGATGTTGGTGAGGTTCAGCCGCTCCACCAGGGCCAGCAGGGCCTTGCGGTGGAAATGGAAGCCGTAGACCGCGTCGTCCACGGGCTTGTCAGAGCGGCCAAAGCCGAAGAGATCTGGTGCCACCACCCGCGCTCCACTGGCCAGGAACTGGGGGATCATCCGGCGATAGAGGAAACTCCAGGACGGCTCGCCGTGCAGGCAGAGGAAGGTCCTGTCCCCCTGCCCCTCATCCACAAAGGCCATGCGCAGACCCTCATAGCCCGGCAGGTCGTCTACATAGTGCGGGACATAGGGAAAATCGGGCAGGTCGGCGAACCGGTCTTCGGGGGTGCGTAGCGCCTGCATGAGCCTGATCTCCTGTGGATGGGCAATTGTGCCAGATCAGATTGGCGAATGCACGCCTTGGCCACAGACGTGCGGGGGGCTACAAGACCCGGTCATTGCCTCCGGAGTGCGACCGTGTCTCGCCTGTTCAACGCCTATGTGATTGTCGACTGGAGCGCAGCGGCCAAGCCGTCCACGGGCGCAGACTCTGTCTGGATCGGCGTCATGAAGCGCGACGTGCGGTTCCGCCTGACCTATGAGTGCTTCAATCCACCGACCCGTCAGGAAGCTGAAAAGAAGCTGGCCAGTCTATTGGAGGACTTCAAGAAGCGCTCGGAAAAGGCCCTGGTGGGCTTTGATTTTCCTTTAGGTTTTCCCCGTGGTTTTGCGCCGGCTCTGAACCTGACCGGGGATGCGCCCTGGCGCGCGGTCTGGGATCAGCTGGACAAGATGGTCAAGGACAAGGCCGACAACACCAATAACCGCTTCGGGGTCGGGTCCGAGATCAACCGCCGCATGACCGGCGGCCCCTTTCCCTTCTGGGGCTGCCCGCCCAAGGACACCCTGACCACCCTGCAGCCCAAGCGCACCCGCGAGCATGGCCCGGACGACCTGCCGGAATTCCGTTACGCGGACCAGGCGGCCAAGGGTGCCAGCTCGATCTGGAAACTCTATTACAATGGCTCGGTGGGCGGTCAGGCGATCATGGGCATTCCCGCTGTCCGGCGCATGAAGGTTGCCCGGGGTGAGGCTTTGAAAGCCTGGCCCTTCGAGACCGGCTTCCAGCCGCTGAAGGAGTCTGACCTCGAGGGCGTCGATGTGGTGGTCGCTGAGGTCTATCCCAGCCTCTACAAGGCCCAACCCGCCCCCGGCGAGGTCAAGGACCAGGCCCAGGTCCGCGTCACCGCCGAACACTTCGCCAAACTCGACGAAGCCGGCAAGCTGGGCGCGGCCTTCGGGCCGGGCAAGGCCCTGACACCTGAGGTTGTGGCCGTGGCTGAACGGGAAGAAGGCTGGATCCTTGGGGTTGAGGGCTAAAGTTTGCCAGCTGGCAATTACTGGTGGCCTTAGCGCTTTGGATCGCCCAGCACTGAATCGACCGTTCTGGCCGCGTCGCTAACGTCGACAGACCTAAAGCAACGAAATTGCCGTAAAGCGATCTCGCCTGCCTAAGGCGTCATCGAATTTGTCCATCAGGCACGCCGAAAACAAACGCTCATTGACCGTCATGGCGAGCCTGACTGCTGATTTCATCATTTCCTCCCATACAAAAGGGTCGACGCCCCCAGATCAACGAGATCGGTGCGAGACGCCTCGCTGAGAAGCTCTATGAGTTGGGGACGGGAGTTTTCGGAAGCAGCGGCGGCGATACGAGATGACAACACCTTGCCAATAATTTAAGCTGGCTTAAGCTAGTCTTTCGGAGCGCGTGATGCAGGTTGGAGCTTTCGAAGCCAAGAACACGCTTGGGTCCTTGCTGGATCGGGTGGAGCAAGGCGAAGAAATCGTCATTACCCGCCATGGCAAGGCGGTTGCGCGGCTCGCGCCATGCGCCAAGCCCATAGATCAAGACTCATCGCAGGCGGCCTTCGATAGAATTCGGGCGAGAGCGGCTCAGCAAGGTCTGCCGAAAGTCGATTGGGAAACGCTTAAAGCTGACCGTGATGCGGGCCGCCCATGAACCTGGTGCTGGACAGCTCAGTAACTTTGGCGTGGGTCTTTGAAGAAGAAACGACGGATGCGGTTCTGAGTGTCTTCAAGTCGATCAAGCAGGGCGGTGCCTGGGTTCCCAGCCTCTGGCGCCTGGAAGTCGCAAACGTGCTCGAAATGAGCATCCGCCGCGGCGTTCGTGACGTAGCATTTCGAGACGCAAGCCTCTCCGATCTGGCTAACTTCCCAATCCAAGTCGATACGGAAACAGACCATCACGCCTGGGGCGCGACGAAACGGCTTGCCGCGCAACATGCCTTAACGCTTTACGATGCAGCCTACCTCGAGCTTGCGCGCAGGCGGGGGCTTCCACTTGCCACTCTGGACAAGGCCCTTCGTAAGTCCGCAGAAACTGAGGGTGTTCCCTTGCTGGGGATATGAGCCGCACCTACCGCCCTCGCACATTCAGATACCTGAACCGCGCCATAAGCAGGCCCGCTGACACAAAGCTCGCCACCACCACCGCCCAGACTATGCCGTTGACCCCCAGCTTCAGGGGGATGGCAAAGACATAGGCCAGGGGAATCATGATGATCACATAGCTGGTCAGGTGGGCCGCCGTCGGGATCCAGACATCGGCGCGGGCGCGCAGGGCCTGGGCGCAGACCACCTGCAGGGCGTCGGGGATCAGGAAAAGGCAGCAGATCACCAGGGCAGAAGCCGCCATGCCGAGGGTCGCCAGATCAGAAGTATACTGGCCCGCAATGAACGGTGCCGCCGGCCAGAGGATGAAGGAGACCAGCACACCAAAGGTCACCGTCACCGCGAAGGCGATCCAGCTTATGCGCCTCACCCCCTGAAAATCACGCGCCCCATAGGCCCGGCCCACCAGCACTGCCGTGGCGGTCGAGAGACCCAGGGGCACCATGAAGACGATGGCGATGACATTGAGGCTGATGGCCCAGGCGGCCACGGCCAGACCGCCGATCCAGCCGGCAATGACATTCATGCTGGCAAAGGCTGCCACCTCGAAGAAGTTGGAGACCCCGGCACCATAGCCGATCTGCCTCTGCTCGGTCTCGGCGGCCAGATCCGCCTCTGGCTTGCTGAAGACCCCGTGGGCCTTCGCATCAGGCATGCGGGCGATATAAACCAGCAGCGCGGTGGCCAGAAAGGTCCGCGCCACAGCAGTGGCCCAGGCTCCGCCCACAGCGCCAAGCGCGGGCATGCCAAAGGCCCCCGGCACCAGCACCAGATCCACCGCCAGATTCACGGCATTGGCCACCCACATCATCGTGGCGGCAGGCTTGGGCCGGCCCAGCCCTTCCAGCCAGAAGCTGGCGGCGACGCTGATGGCATAGCCCGGCATGGAAACGGAGAAGATGATCAGGGGCCGGGTCGCGCCGTCGGCCAGGGCGGGTGCCAGGCCCAGATGGTGCAGGAAAGGCGGCCCACCCACCACCAGCAGGGCGGAACAGGCCAGACCGATCCAGAAGCCATAGGACAGCCCCCGGCGCAGGACCGCCCCGGTCTCGATCAGATCTCCCCGCCCAACGGCCCGGGAGGTCATGACCTGAACCCCTGACAGAAGCCCGACAATCATCGTCACCACCACACTGGTGGGTGCCCAACCCAGGGCATGGAAACCCAGCTGCTCGGCGGAATGGCGGCCGACCACCAGGGCATCTGACAGGCCCATGCCCATAATGCCCAGGCGCGACAGCACCACCGGCCAGGAGAGCTGAAGCAGCTCGGCCAGGTCCTTGCGGACAATCGCGTCGGCCGGGGAAGCCCTGGGGGCTTCTTCGGGGGTCATGGGCCACCTGTTTTCAAAGGAGCCGGGAAAATGCCGGTTCGCTCCGTCCCCGGCAAGGAGAAGTTTGCCGGCAAGGTCTGGCAGGGCCATCTTGCACCGCAAGCCGTTGCGGGCATGATGCCCGCGCCCCGCAGCCACCAACCGGATTGTCGCCATTCAGAAAGGTCAGCCCCATGAAGACCTACCGCATTGGCGTCATCGGCCTTGGTCAAAGGATCGCCCACGTCCTGGCGGCCATGAAGGAGGTCGGCTGGAACCTGCAGGTGGTCGCTCATGCTGATCCAGCCCCGGTGGGCGCCTCGATCATGGCCGAAGCCGGCATAAACCCTGGCCAGAGCCTGCCCGATGCCAAGGCCCTGCTGGCGGCGGGCCCCTATGATCTGGTGATGATCGGCACGCCCAATCACCTGCACTTTGAACACCTGAACCTGGCCCTTGAAACAGGCTGGCCGGTCTTCTGCGAGAAACCCATTGTCCGCACCCAGGACGAAAGCTTCGCCCTGGCACGGCGGCTGTCGGCTGGACCGCCACCGCCCCTCTATATCGGACTGGTCATGCGCTCGATGACCATTGTCCGCGAGGTCATAACCCGCTGCGACTCCGGCCAGCTGGGCGAGGTCGTCTCCATCGACGCAACTGAGCACCTGCCGCCGGAGCATGGCGGCTATCTGGCGCGCAATTGGCGCAGGCGGCAGGAATGGGGCGGGTCCTACCTGCTCGACAAGGTCTGCCACGACTTCGATATCTTTGGCCGCATCGCCAAGTCTCGCCCCGCCAGGGTCGCCAGCTTTGGCGGTCGCCGGATTTTCACCGCCGCGCGGGCCGATCGCCCCCGGACCTATGACACTGGCGAGGCAGCCTATGCCCTGAGGGACGCCGGCTGGATGGGAGCCAATGACAGCTTCCAGTCCGACATGGACGTCACCGATCACCAGACCGCCATGGTCGAATACGAGAACGACATCCGCCTGACCTTCCACGCCAACAGCCATGTGGCCCTGCCCGAGCGGCGCTGGTATGTGGCCGGAACCGAAGGCACCCTGATCGCCGACCTGGTCCGCAACCGCCTGATGATCCGCCCCACCTTGAGCCGCAGCAAGCCCGAGCGCATCGACTATGGCGGCGTCACCGCCGACAGCCACAACGGCGCCGACCAGTCCATGGCCCGGGACCTGCTTGCAACCCTGGAAGGCAAGGCTCCCTTCCCGGTCACGCCCTTCGAGAGCCTGGAGGCGGGGCTGACGGTCATGGCGCTGGATCAGGCCTTGGACCAGAGGACCATGGTCGACTGCGGTGCCATGTGGGGGGAATATGATGCTGCGGTGAAGGGTGGGTAGGACACGCCCATTTTTACCGGGACTAAGTCCCCATTAAGGACTGGGGGTTCCACGTATCGGATTGATCACGTCCAGTCCTACGAAGTCTTTTTCATTGTCGGTTACGATGACGCAGGCATTTGCCAGGGCGACGGCTGCGATAATCATGTCCAGGGCACTGCGAGGCCTTCCGACCGTCTTTCCTTCAGCCATGAGTCGAGCCCAGATCAGCCCTGCTTCGTCCTCAAAGGCAAGAATTCGGCCTGCAAACAGAGCCCGGGGGCCGTCCGGTCCGGAAAACCAATCATCAAGGGACTCCCGTTTTCTTCCACTTGGCATTTCAAGAATACCGCGATGAATTTCGGCCATCGTCAGGGACGTGATGAAGAGTTCCTCGTCATGCTGCTTCGACATCCATTTCAGGAGCGGCTCCGATGGCCTGGCCTTGACGACATTGCTGATGATATTGGTGTCGAGGAGGTAGCGCGTCACAGGTCGATCTTTCTCCCGTCATCTTGCGGGCGGGAAAAATCCAGGTCGGCGCCTACCAGAGGCGACCGACGCAAGGCAGCCAGGATGCCACCGGGCCCGGGCGGCTTTCCCGCAATCGACTGGCTGACAGCAGCGCGAAGCGTGGAGGAATCCGGGCCGTCCTCGGCGAGGAGCCGGGCCAAGGATCGGATAAGATCGCGATCAGCTTCCCGACCCAGCACTTCAAAACGCGCCAGGCCGCGCTCACTCAGACGGGAGCGATAGCTCCGGACAGCCCGGTTTTGCGCAGTGCTCACATTCGCCCCCTGTATATGTCCAGTTATATATCCAGACATAACCAGCTCTTCAAGGCAATGCAGGTCGGTGCATGGCGAAGACGGCGAGTCTTACAATCGCTTCGACAACCAAAGCACCAAATCGTCGTCAAGACGCACGGTCTCTCCCGGCCGCACGGGGCGCTCAGCATAGGTTACCCCTTAGCCATCCGGGCGAAAGCCGAGCGTGAAATAGAGGCTTTGCGCCGGGCCATAATCTGCATACAGGCCGACCCCCAACCCAATCCTGGCTAGACCGGCGTCTCGGGCTCGGTCCTCAAAGTATCGAATAATCGACGTTGCGACACCCTGCCCCCGGACCTTGATGTCGACCCCAAGATTGCTGATTTCGGGAATGCCCACTGCGCGGAACGGCGCATAGCCGGGTGCCCAGATCAACGTGCCATAGCCCACGGGACACTCACCGTGCCAGGCGATGACAACAAGTCGGCGGCCCTTCTCCTGATCATCCCTATAGGCCCGCCAAAGGTCGGGATCGGGATTCCAGCCATTGCCGCCATCGACCTCTGCGAGCCGGTCGCGATCACCGTCGCAAAAATCCCGGAGGGGCTATTTCCACCTTGTCCCCTAAACCGCCGCCCTAACCGCCTCGGCCACCCGGTCTTCCTTCAGCTTCTCAGCCACCAGGAAGGCCAGTTCCAGGGCTTGCTCGCCATTGAGGCGGGGGTCGCAGTGGGTGTGGTAGCGGTCGGCGAGGTCGCCTTCCGACAGGGCCCGGGCACCGCCGAGGCACTCGGTGACGTTCTGGCCGGTCATTTCCAGGTGGACGCCACCGGGGTGAACACCCTCGGCCTTGCAGATCTCCACAAAGCTTTTCACCTCCGACAGGATCCGGTCGAAAGGCCGGGTCTTGTAGCCATTGGTGGCGGTGAGCGTATTGCCGTGCATGGGATCAATGGCCCAGACCACGTTGCGGCCCTCTTTCTTCGTGGCGTCCAGCAGGGCTGGCAGGCGTCCGGCGATCTTGTCGTGACCAAAGCGTCCATAGAGGGTCAGACGACCGGCTTCATTGTCGGGGTTCAGCACGTCAATCAGCCGCAGGAGGTCGTCCGGCTCCATGGTCGGGCCGCACTTGACGCCGATCGGATTGCGGATGCCGCGGAAGTATTCCACATGGGCGCCGTCCAGCTGGCGGGTGCGCTCGCCGATCCAGACCATGTGGGCCGAGGTGTCGTACCATTCGCCCGAGGTGCTATCGACCCGGGTCATGGCCTCCTCAAAGCCCAGCAGCAGGGCTTCGTGGGCGGTGAAGAACTCCACACGATGCAGGTCGGGCTGGCTCTCCGGCGTCACGCCAATGGCAGCCATGAAGGTCAGGGCTTCGCTGATCTTCTCGGACAGTTCGTGATAGCGGGCACCCTGGGGGCTGTCATTGACGAAGCCCAGGGTCCAGCGATGGATGTTGTAGAGGTCGGCATAGCCACCGCCCGCGAAGGCACGCAGCAGATTTAGCGTCGCCGCCGACTGGCTGTAGGCCTGCAGAAGACGCTGGGGGTCCGGGGTCCGGGCCTCAGGCGTGAACTCCATGCCGTTGATGATGTCGCCGCGATAGGACGGCAGGGTGACGTCGCCTAGGGTCTCAATCGGCGAGGACCGCGGCTTGGCGAACTGACCGGCCATGCGGCCAACCTTCACCACGGGCTTTCCACCGGCAAAGGTCAGGACGACCGCCATCTGCAGGATCAGGCGGAAGCTGTCGCGGATGTTGTCAGCGGCGAATTCCTTGAAGCTCTCGGCACAGTCCCCCCCCTGCAGGAGGAAGGCCTTGCCAGCAGCCACATCACCCAGCAGGGACTTCAGACGGCGGGCTTCCCCGGCAAATACCAGGGGCGGCATGCCACGCAGGGTCTGCTCCACACCGGCCAGGGCCGCCATGTCGGGATAGTCGGTCGGCACATGCTTGGCTTCTTTTGAGCGCCAGGAGGCC
>CAIYSH010000175.1 GCA_903928755.1 uncultured Alphaproteobacteria bacterium
CAGGCTGTTGACTTAATTAATCGAGCTTTTGATGGACAAGATCTTACAAAAACGCTACCTGATTTCGCCGAAATCCATAAATATGCCGTCGACATCTACAGCGCGGCTGGCAATGACCGCCTCGCCCTGCAGCATCTGAAGGCCTACAAGCGGATCGATGATGAGACCCGCGCCCTGGCGGCCGACACCAATGCTGCCCTGATGGCGGCGAAGTTTGATTTCGCCAACCAGGACCTGAAGATCGCCAACCTCAAGGCCGGACAGCTGCAGAGGGATATCAAGCTCGCCCGGTTCCGCACCATGATCACCACCGTCCTGTTGGCTGGTCTGGCCATCATTGCCGGCCTGCTGCTGGTCGGGCTGGTTTCCCTGCGGCGCAGTCGCGACCAGGTCCGTGCGGCCAACGTCAATCTGAATTCCGTGAATACCTCGCTCGAAAAGGCCCTGAAGGCCAAGACCGAATTCCTGGCCACCACCAGCCACGAGGTGCGCACACCGCTGAACGGCATTCTGGGCATGACCCAGGTGATCCTGGCCGACCGCCGGGTTGATCCGACCATGCGCGACCGGATCTCGATCGTCCACGGGGCTGCTGAAACCATGCGGGCCCTGGTCGACGACATTCTCGATGTGGCCAAGATGGAGAACGGCAATCTCGATGTGGTGCGTGAGGAGATCGACCTGGTCCGCATCCTGGAGGAAACCGCCCAGATGTGGCGCGAAAAGGCTGCGACCAAGGCCCTGGGCTTCCGGCTGGACATTGCCGAGGCACCGCGGCGCATTGTCGAGGATGGTTCCCGTCTGCGTCAGGTGCTTTTCAACCTGCTCTCCAACGCCATCAAGTTCACCGATGCCGGCGAGGTAGGCCTGACCGCCAGGGTCATCGAGAAGGATGGCGCCGAGCATCTGGCCCTCAGTGTCACCGATACGGGGATCGGCATTCCCGCCGACCAGTTCGAAGATGTCTTCGTGTCCTTCAAGCAGCTGGATGGCGGTACGACCCGGCAGCATGGCGGCACCGGCCTGGGCCTGACCATCTGCCGGAACCTGGCCACGGCCATGGATGGCGAAATCACCCTTGAAAGTACGGTGGGGGAGGGGTCGGTATTCAACGTCCTGCTGCCTCTGACCCGGGCCGAGGCCCCGTCCGAAGTCGAGAGCTTGCCCGACTACGACGGCGGTCCTGTCGCAGGCCGCAGCCTGGCAGACAGCGCCGTCCTGCTGGTTGAGGGCAATCCCCTGGCCCAGAGCATGATGAAGGCCGCCCTGACACCACATGTGCGGGTGCTGGAAGTCGTGGGGTCCGGGGCCCTGGCCCTGACTGCCCTCGAGCACAGGAATTTCGACCAGATCCTGGTTGAGGGTGCCGCCGCGCAGTTGCCGGACCTGGAGAAATTTCCATCGATCCTGGCCCTGGTCAGTGCCGCGAGGCAGTCGCCGGTCAGCGTGCTTTGGTCGCAACCGACCGAGGCCGATACTGCAGCCCTTCTGTCCCTGGGCGTCGTTCAGGTCTTTGCCAAGCCCATGTCTCCGCAGGCGATCGTGGATGGCCTGAAAGATTCCTGTGAGAAACTCCTGGGGAATGCAGAGGCACAACCCGGTATAAAGTCCGCATTAACCGCTTAGCATCTATAAGTCCTTTCGATCACTCCTGATCAAGTCGGAGATTTCCCGTGCGCATCCTGTTCGTCGAAGACGACGCGATGAATCGGCGTGTTGTAAAAGACATGCTCGGGGTCGCTGATGTGGAAATGGCCGAGGCCCCGGAAGCCGAGACCGGTCTGCAGATGGTTTCCGATAATGACTATGATCTGATCCTCATGGACCTCCGCATGCCCGGCATGGATGGCCTGACGGCGATCCGTCATATCCGCGCCCGGGGCGATGCCAAGGCCAGGTTGCCAGTCATTGTGGTGACAGCTGACACGGGTCTTACCATCCGCCAGGATTGCCTGGGAGCCGGTGCCGATGAAGTCATCATGAAGCCCGTGGCCATGGACCTGCTGTTTGATGCCATAGGCCGCATGCTGGCCAGTGGCGGTGGCGACGCAGCCCTCCTGTCCTGAGGCGCTTGACCTGCCTCAAGGCGGGTTGTCCTTTTCGCCTTTCATATGGCAGATTCTGTCCCCGGAGTGACGCCATGACCGATACCCCCCCTGATCTGAAGGCTGGCATGATGCAGGCTGCATGATGGCGGTTCGCGCATGAGGAGCATCGAGCTCCAGCGGCGATTGCTGGAGGCCCACCGTCGGCATGCTGCCGATCATGACGCAGCTTCCGGGATCAAGCAGCCGGATAAGCCCAGCCTGATCAGCATCATGGGCCCGGGCCTTATTACCGGGGCTTCCGACGATGACCCCAGCGGAATTGCCACCTATTCCCAGGCCGGGGCGCAGTTCGGGTTCAGCCTGGGCTGGGTGATCCTGTTCAGCCTGCCCCTGTTGTGCGCCATTCAGGAGGTCAGCGCCCGGATCGGTCGGGTTACGGGGCGCGGTCTGGCGGGGGTGATCAAGCTTCATTTTCCAAGACCCGTCCTGGTCACGCTGGTCGGCCTGCTGGTGGTGGCCAATACCATCAATCTGGGTGCTGACCTGGGTGCCATGGCTGCGGCGCTCAAACTGCTGATCGGCGGGCCGCAGCTGGTCTATGTGGCGGCCTTCGGTGTGGCGTCTGTCCTGCTCGAAGTCTTCATGCGATATTCGCGCTATGTCTCGGTCCTGAAGTGGCTGACCCTGTCCCTGTTTGCCTATGTGGCGGTGGCCTTCGTAGTCAAGACGCCGTGGGCGACGGTTGGCTTTCACCTTCTGGCACCCAACATCACCTTTGAGGCCCGATATCTGACCATGGTGGTGGCTATCCTTGGCACCACCATCAGCCCCTATCTCTTCTTCTGGCAGGCAGAGGAGGAGGTCGAGGAGGTCAAGGAACGTGAAGGCGCCAAACCCCTGATCCGGGCCCCTGACCAGGCAAGGTCAGAATTCCACCGGATCCGCATCGATACCTATGTCGGCATGGCCTTTGCCCACCTGGTGGCCCTGTTCATCATCATCTCTACGGCCGTAACCCTCAACGCCCATGGGGTTACGGAAATCCAGACCTCTGCAGAGGCCGCCCTGGCGCTGAAGCCCATTGCCGGACCCTTTGTATTTCTTGTGTTTGCCCTGGGGATCATCGGCACGGGTCTGTTGGGACTGCCGGTCCTGGCGGGCTCAGCCGCCTTCGCTCTGGGTGAGACCTTCGGCTGGCATGTGGGCTTGGCGCGCAAACCTCGCCGGGCTCCAGCCTTTTACGCAACCATTGCACTGGCGACCCTGGTGGGGATCGGTCTCAATTTCAGCGCCATTGACCCGATCAAGGCCCTGTTCTGGAGCGCCGTGGTCAATGGCGTGGTCGCCACCCCGATCATGGTCATGATGATGGTGCTGTCTTCCAGCAAGAAGGTCATGGGCGACTTCACCCTGCCGGGTGGCCTCAAGCTGGTCGGATGGGTAGCGACAGGGGTCATGTTGCTGGCGTCGGTGGGCATGTCCACGGGGAAAAATGAATTGCCGATGATCTTCACCCCGTTGTGCACGAAAGTTTCGTCATTTTTCGTCAGTTCGCAGTTCCCGCCGGTGGAAGCTGCCAGATCGATGATCACCGACCCGGGTTTCATGGCCTCCACGGTCTCC
>CAIYSH010000176.1 GCA_903928755.1 uncultured Alphaproteobacteria bacterium
AAACGTTCGTGCAGGAATTCACAGATCGCCAGCGAGTCCACGAGGACCAGTCCGTCAGCCTTGAGCACAGGCACGAGCCCTGACGGCGAATGCGGCAGGATTGCAGCCTTTGTCATATTGTCTTCCTGCCGCAGGGGGATCAGGGTTTCAGTGAAGGCGGCTCCCGTCCGGGCAAGGACAAGCCACGGCCGCAGGGACCAGGTCGACCAGGCCTTTGTTCCAATCACCAATTCCATGCTCGCACCCCTGTTTTCCTTGCCTTTGATAACTTGTGCCTCTTGGCGCGGGGACAAAACCACCGTCTATTGAGTGCAATAAAAATTGCATAGAGAGGAAACTGCGAATGTCCGAGGGTTCAGCCCCGGCACCTTATGGTGCCAATACGTCTGACGGCACCCTACCCTCAGAAGAAGCGCCCGCTGTTCCGCTCGTTTCGCCCGCCTTTCGCAGCTATGCCCTGGTCGTCCTGCTGGCTGTCTATACGGTGAATTTCCTGGATCGTCAGGTCGTGACCATTCTGGCCGAACCGATAAAGAACGACCTGCATATTCATGACTGGCAGATTGGTCTGATGACCGGCTTTGCCTTTGCCGTCTTCTACACATTCCTGGGATTACCCATCGCGAGGCTGGCGGAGTCCTTCAATCGCGTCTGGATCATTGCCGGCTCGCTGACCGTATGGAGCGGCTTCACCATCGCCTGTGGAAATGCGGCCAACTTCCTGCAGCTGATACTTGCCCGGGTCGGTGTCGGCATAGGCGAGGCCGGTTGCACGCCGACGTCACATTCCCTGATCACCGACTATGTGCCCAAGGACAAGAGGGCCTCGGCCCTGGCATTTTTCTCCATCGGCACTCCCCTCGGCGGCCTGCTGGGCACAACACTGGGCGGTCTGATGTCGGATGCCTGGGGATGGCGCACAGCCTTCCTCATGGCAGGTCTGCCGGGTCTGATCCTGACGGTCATTGTGCTGGCGACCCTCAAGGAGCCCCGCAAACAGATTGCGGCTGATGCCGTGCGCCATGTGCCCGGCAAGGGACATTTCGCCGCGACCCTCAAATACCTCTCGGGCAAGCGGACCTTCTGGTTTGTCTCCTTTGCTGCTGCCACCCAGGCCTTCATCGGGTATGGGAATGGTCCCTTTGTCGCCTCCTTCTACTTCCGCAATCACGCGGCCGAAGTGGCGCAACTCGCTGGCCATTTCGGATTGAAGTCTGCCGGCTTCCTGGGTCTGGCGCTCGGCCTGCTCGGCGGGATTGCCGGTATTGCTTCGAGCTGGATTGGCGGATGGCTGGCTGACAGGGCAGCCAAACGAGACCTGCGCGCCTATATGAGCGTTCCGGCCATAGCCGCCGTGATCTCACCAGTCTTTGCCTGGGGCGTTTACCTCAACCCGACGGCCATTGGTGCCCTGGCAACCATGATCATTCCTGGCCTGCTTGGCTCACTCTGGTATGGCCCGGTCTATGCTTCAGGCCAGGGACTGGTCCCGCCTCACATGCGGGCAACCGCAGCCTCGCTGCTGCTGTTCATCATCAACCTGGTGGGTCTGGGCCTTGGACCACTGGTCGTGGGTGGCATTTCAGACTTCCTCGCAGGTCCCATGCACATGGGATCCGCCGAGGGTGTCCGCTGGGCCTTGATCACATCGTCTTCCTGCACGCTGATAGCCGCCTTCCTTTTCTGGCAGGCCAGAAAGACAATTCGCGAGGAGATGGTCAGCTAGACCCTTGAAATTGAACATTGCCCTCACCTTGCGGCATCACCTATCAGGGATCATGGACGAACCGTCGATCACCCTGAACGGGGTTTGCGGCCAAGACGTTTTTACAGAAGGACGGCTCCATTGAGCAATTCGACAGGCCAGGCGGGAAAAGGTCTGGAGGCAGAAGATGGTTGGGCCCGCCGCTACAGGTGGCCCCTGATCCTCGGTGGCCCGGCCGTCATCATCCTTATCGGCATCTACCTCTATCTGACCGGTGGGCGATATGAGGCCACGGACGACGCCTATGTCGACATTGCCAAGGCACCGGTAGCGGCCAGCGTGGCCGGTCGCGTGGTGGAGGTTTACGTACACGAAAACGAGGTCGTTAAGGCCGGACAGCCCCTTTTCAAACTCGACAGCCGAGACTCAGAGGTTGGCGCGGCCCAGGCCCGGGCCCAGTATGATCAGGCGCTCCTGCAGGTCCGCAACCTGAAGGCAGCCTATGGCCGCGAACTGGCCAATCTCGATGCCGCGAAATCGACGGTCGCGTTTACGGCGCGGGAAGCTGTCCGCCAAAAGGACCTGGCTGCAGCCGGTGTATCGTCTGAGGCACAGGCTGCTGAAGCCCGGCACGCCGCCCAGTTGGCCGCAGACAACCTGAAGGCCGTAGAGCAGGCAGCCGCCGCGGCCCGCGCCAACCTGAATGGCAATCCAGATCAGCCCGCCGAAAACCAACCGGCAGCCCTGGCTGCACGGGCGCAGCTGGATCGCGCCAGACTGATCCAGTCCTATGGCGTCGTGATTGCCCCCGTCGCAGGGACGGTCACACGCGTTGAGCAGTTGCAGCCCGGGGCCTACGTCAATCCGGCCCAGACGGTGTTCTGGCTCGTGTCGGGTCAGGCCTGGATCGATGCCAACTTCAAGGAAAGCCAACTGGCCAGGATGAAGATCGGTCAGCCTGTCGAAATCAAGGTCGACGCCTATGAAGGCGGAAAGCTTCAGGGCCATGTCGCCAGCTTCAGCCCGGCAACGGGGCAGGCCTTCTCGCCGATCCCCGCCCAGAATGCGACGGGCAACTGGGTCAAGGTCATTCAGCGCCTTCCTGTGCGCATAGAATTCAATGCACCCCCGCCGCCCATGGCGGGTCGGGGGGGGCTCTCCGCCCAGGTCAAGGTCGACCTCCGCGGCTCAGCGAATTCCCGTTAGAGACATGGCTGTCTCAAAGCCCCTGCTGATAACGACCCTGGCCCTCAGTCTCGGGGCCTGCGCGGTCGTAGGACCCGACTATTCCGCGCCACTGCCACCCAAGGTTCAATCCTATTCCATGGCAGGGGATGCAAGCGCCGCATCCGTGAGGTTGACCCCTGAAACCAGCAAGGCCGGGGCATGGTGGACGCCCCTGGGGTCGCCAGCCCTGGATGAGGTCATCCGTCTTGCACTGAAGGACAGTCCGACGGTCGCAGAGGCCAGCGCCGTTCTGGCCAGGTCCCAGGCCCAGCTCGCCGCCGCGCAGGGGGCCCTTGCGCCGCAGGTCAATGCAGCGGCCTCGCCCATGCGCGAGCGGATCAACACCCAGTCCTTCGGGTTTGTGGGATTCCCAAGCCCGACCATCAATCTCTATTCGATCGGCGGAACCGTTTCCTACGATCTTGACCTGTTCGGCGGGCGGCGACGGGCGCTGGAGGGGGCCCGGGCCAGGGCCGAAGCTGAAGGGCACCACGCAGAGGCCGCCTATCTTGCCCTGACTGGCAATATCGCCATTCAGGCGCTCCGGATTGCTTACCTCCAGGCCCAGCGGGATGCGCTGGATGCCGTGATCGCTGATGATCGCAAGACCATCAACATGCTGCAGAAGTCAGAGGATGCGGGAGGATCGGGGTCAACAGCGACGGCAAGTGGTTACGGCCTGCTGGCCAGGGATCAGGGTCAGCGCCCGGCACTCAGCCGGGAAATCGATGCTGCAAGGCACCAGCTGGCCTATCTCGTGGGCAAGTCGCCAGCGGAATGGTCACCCCCGGATTTCAGGATCAGTGACTTCACACTTCCAGGCTCCATTCCTGCGAGCCTGCCCTCTTCCCTGGTGCGCCAACGCCCTGACATTCTCGCCGCCGATGCAGAGCTTCACGCCGCTACGGCCCAGATCGGGGTTGCCACCGCAGACCTGTTTCCGGACATCAAATTATCGGCGAACCTGCTCCAGGGGGCCATCGAACCCGGCGACCTGCTGAATTACGGCTCCACTGGATGGGAGCTGATCGCCGGAGTTACCGCCCCGGTCTTCAATGGTGGACGTCTTAAGGCGAACAGGTCTGCCGCGGTCGCCAATGCCCGGGCGGCGGAAGCCCGATATCGCAGCACGGTGCTGCGCGCCCTGCTGCAGGTCGCAGACTCCATGAGTACCCTGGGCCAGGATGACCTGTCACTGGACGCGGCCCACCTGTTTGAACGGGTTACACAGGAAAACCTGAAGGACGCCAAGGCCGCATTTGATCTGGGCGGGGGACCCGAAATTGACCTGGCGAATGCCCGCAAGGAGGTCAATCGGGCGCGACGGAGCATTTTGGAGCTTGAGGGCCGCCGCGCGGCAGACCTTGTGGGATTGATGACGGCCACCTCTGCGCAATGGAAGCCTGATGCAGCGGGAACCGTGAAGTGACAAAAAGCCTGACAAACCAAGCCTAAACAGGTCTTTAACCACCTCGGCCTAGTCTGTGAGTGCTCAGATGCTATTTCTGCATCAGATCGGGAGGCTGCCATGACCCGTGTCGCAGGCTATGCACGTAATTCAGATCACTTCGAGCCAGGAAATGACCTGGATCCGGCGGCACAACGACGTCTCAGGGGCCACCTGGAACAGATCGACTACACGGCCTACGCCTCCAATCGTGAAATCCTGGCACAGATACTCGGGGTCGCAGAGCTGTCAAAAATGCAGCATCTCGCCGTAGCGGCAGCACATGCCCGTGGGATCTGGGTCAAGGCTGCCGTCACCATGACGGCCAATGGCGGGACCATCTCTGCCCAGCAGGCCGACAAGCTGGCGGAACTCCGTTCGAACTTCGACGAACTGTCTGCGGCCTATGAAGCCCTGCGTCGCATGATCGAGCGCGGCTATGTGGTCTATTCTCCAAGTGCCTGACATCAGGGTCAGATCCTGATCACCGGAAATCCGCTCCAAAGCGCCTACACGTCCTGACCTGTCGAATGAGGTCACGCCAGCCGTGCCCCCTGTTCATGTCTGAATGCTGCCGCCCCTATCGGGCGTCATCATAGAACCGTGCCACATCGGCCTTCATCTGCTTCAGCGCGTCCGGGTTCAGGTAAACCATGTGACCCGAGGGATAATACGCAAACCTCACATTGCCCTTCAGGCTGGGGTCCAGTTGCATGTGGGAAATATCGTACTCGGTTCCGAAAAACGGGGTCGCCATATCGTAGAGGCCATTCAGGGAATAGAGCTTGAGCTTGGGATTCTGCCGCATGGCGGCCGACAGGTCCTGAGCCGTATTGGCAACCTGGGCCGCGCGGTTTGACCCCGGCGCCTTGTGCTTCCAGTCCCAGGCCTGGTTGATGCCAGGACCGGACGGGAAGTAGTCCAGATCGGTCGTGAAGCCCAGATCCCGTTCAAGATAGTCATGGATCGCCGCCGTATAGGGGCCGGACACCTGGACATCGGATGCGTCAAATTCCGGACCTTCCCCGGCGGCGTCCACATCGATCGCCGTAAAGCGACTGTCATACCGCCCGACCGTTCGCCGCTGATCCCGCAGCAGTTCCTTCCGGAACCTTGACAGATCGACCCGCAGGTCCGCCCGCAGCAGAAAATCGACGGAGAGCCCGGTATATTGCGACATCTGGCGGGCCACGCTCCGCTTTTCCGCATCGGAAATGTCACTGCCCTTGGCCAGGGCAGCTACATAAGGGCCATTGGCAAAGGCCCTCACGTCATTGAGGAACGCTGTCATGTCGGCCGGCTTCTGCGAGAGCTTGTTGTGATATGCGGCCGTGGCCGCATAGCTCGGCAGATAGGTCTGGTAAATGTGATCAAACCCGCTGTCCCGGACCCCGTAGTTCAGGATGGATGACAGGATCAGCACCCCGTTCAGAGCAACGCCACGCTCCTGCAGGACATAGGCCAGGCCCGCTGACCTGGTAGTGCCATAGCTTTCCCCGAAAATGAATTTGGGGGAATTCCAGCGATGATTGAGGGTGATGTAGCGGATGATCCCCTTGGCGAAGGTGTCGATATCCTGATCAACGCCCCAGAAGGTCTTGCCAGGCGTATCACCCAGGGGCCGCGAATAGCCTGCCCCGATGGCGTCGAGGAAAACCAGATCGCTCCGGTCCAGGAGGCTTTCATTGTTGTTGACGCGCTGAAACGGCGGCGTGCCGGCCGGATTGGGCGCATTGGTCAGAACCCGTACGGGGCCGAATGACCCCATATGCAGCCAGAAGCTCGAAGACCCCGGGCCGCCATTGTAGAGGAAGGTCACAGGCCGTTCGGCTTCCCCCTTGGCACGGTCGGCGACATAGGCCGTGTAGAACATGCTGGCGACGGGCTTACCCTCATCGTCGCGCAGGGTCAGGGTACCTGCTGTAGCGGTATAGGGGATCGCGCGGCCATCAATGGTGACGGCGTGCCGACTGGCCCTGGCGATTTCCGCCACCGGGGCCCTGGCGAAATCTGCGTCAGCAATTTTGGTCGCGCTCTTCTCTGGGGCGTCGACTTTTTTTGCCTCAGGGGCCGTCTGGGCGAAACCTGCGGGTGACTGGGCCAGAAGACCTGCACTGACCAGCAGACAGAGAATGGATCGACGCATGTGGAGCCCCCGGCACGGATCCTGCGGTCCTCCGCCGGATCATGAAGTTCGGACTTGAACCCGCAAGGCTGCTGCTGCCAAGGTCTTTCAGCCAAAAAGGGTGGGGAAAATCAGGAATGCAGGCGCTCGACTTTACCGGGAAGGTGGTTCTTGTCGTTGGCGGATCCAGTGGCATCGGCAATGGCATTGCACACAGCTTCCGGAACCAGGGAGCTCAGGTGCACGTCTGGGGCACACGACCGAGCGCAGCTGACTATGATGGCGTGGAAGGCTCCGAACTTTCCGGCCTGGTCTATGACGGGGTCGATGTCGCTGACCGCGCACAGATCACCCGTTCCGCGGCGGCCATTGCCAGACTAGATGTCCTGATCCTTTGCCAGGGAACCGTCGTCTATCGCCGGGGCGAATTCGAACCTGAGGGCTGGGATCGCGTCATGGCGGTCAATCTCGACAGTCTGATGGATTGCGCGCGGACATTCCATGATCGCCTGGCGGCAAGCCAGGGTTCCATCATCATCGTCAGTTCGGTATCAGGCTTCCAGTCCAATAGGGGCAATCCCGCCTATGCCGCTTCCAAGGCCGGCGCGGTCAGTCTGACAAAGACCTTAGGCGAGGCCTGGGCCCGCGAGGGTATTCGCGTCAATGGCCTGGCCCCGGGGCTTGTGGCCACCAAACTCACCGCCATTACCACGGAAAACCCGCAGCGCCGTGAAGGTGCCCTGCGTGCCATTCCCATGGGCCGGATGGGGACACCTGAAGACATGGCCGGTGCAGCCCTGTTCCTGGCCTCCCCGCTCGCGGCCTATGTGGCCGGCCAGACCCTGATCGTAGACGGAGGCCTCAGCCTGTCATGACACTCAGTCGTTCCCTGAAGGGCTCCATCGCCCTGGTCACCGGTGCCGGATCCGGCATGGGTGCGGCCACTGCCCGGATCTTCGCCGAGGAAGGTGCCCATGTCGCCGTCACAGACTTCGACCCTGCAGCCGCCGAAGGTGTGGCAGGTGCGCTGGCCGCACGCGGGCTCTCTGCCGTTGCCTGGGGGCTGGACGTCACGGACCCGGTCCAGATCAGCACGGTGATCACAGACATTGCAGTCCGCTTCGGGGGGCTGGACATCCTGATCAACAATGCCGGGATCTCGGCCTTCTCCGCCATTGATTCCAGGAATTATGACGATGTCTGGGCCAGGGCCCTGG
>CAIYSH010000177.1 GCA_903928755.1 uncultured Alphaproteobacteria bacterium
AGGTCGGCGACGATCCGCTCGCCGAGCTTGGTGACAAAGAAGTAGCGAAGGGCCGATGACAGGGCCAGGGCGATGGCGACGCCCCCAAGCAACCAGAACCAGGGGTCAATAGCGGCCGCCGTCGCCCTGGCGCCGGTCAGATGGTCCACCAGGGCTCGCACCGCGCCGGTAAGGCCCAGGGTCGAAGCGGTTGCGGTCACCAGGAAGATCCCGGCCATCACCGCATCGCCCCTGTGGGCTGCCATGAAGGGCAGGAGCCTGCTGAGCGATCCCAGGTTCCTGCCCTTGGCCCGACGCGCGGCACCTTCAGAGATCTGCTGGGCCAGGGCGGCACCTGCGGTAGGTCTGCCCTCCACATGGGGTTCGCCCGAAAAATCACTCATAAAGATCGCGCCCTTGCTCTACGACCGCCCTTTGCTGTATAGGCGGCGCTCGCTCGCGCCTGCCACGCTTGGCTGGCCGAAACTGACTGCCGCTCTCTTACGTCGGAAGCCTCCGAGATGAAACAAGACACCCATCCCGATTATCACTTCATCACCGTGGTGATGACGGACGGCACGAGCTATCAAACGCGCTCGACCTACGGCAAGGAAGGGGCGACCCTGAATCTGGATATCGACCCGAAAACCCACCCGGCGTGGACGGGCGGCAACCAGACACTGCTGGATCGCGGCGGTCGGGTTTCGCGGTTCAACGCAAAGTTCGGTGCCTTTACCCGCAAGTAAGGCCCGCCGGTTTACCGGAACTGACAACGCCGCGGCTCAACCGCGGCGTTTTCTGTGCGTGAAATCCGGACCTCAGCCGCCGAACGCGGAGCGGAGACGGTCCAGATGACCGGCCACCGGGTTCAGGGCTTCCGTGCCCGCCTCTTCGCCATACATCCGGCGATCAAGATGCCGCACCCTTTCAAATAACCGCTCGGACCTTTCGAGCAGGGTGTTCAGACCGTTCGGCATGTCACCAGGCAGGTCCCGGGGCACCGGGGTTGTCTCTGCCGCCAGGCGATAGCGGTCTTCGCAGGCACTGATCGCTGGCATATTGCCCTCGCGGACGGCACGCTGGACCAGCAACCAGGATGCCACCTGCATCAGTCGTGTGGTCAGACGCATGCTTTCGGTGGCATAGGCCAGGGCGGCTTCGCGGGACATCAGCCTGGATTCCTGGCGGCCAGGGCCATCCAGATAGCCGGCTGTTTCCTCTACCAGCTCCATGCCTTCCTGGAAGGTCCGGTCAAAAAGCTCCGAACGCGCGAAGTCGGCGATCACATCGGCCCGCTGGGCATTGGTGTTGACGTCGCGCATCTATCCCGT
The DNA here is from genome assembly GCA_903928755.1 of uncultured Alphaproteobacteria bacterium. GTDB lineage: Bacteria > Pseudomonadota > Alphaproteobacteria > Caulobacterales > Caulobacteraceae > Phenylobacterium. The sequence continues at coordinate 1,311 of CAIYSH010000177.1, forward strand.
TCCTGATCATATGTGCACAGGGTGCACGGCCGTGCCCCGTTCGCTGCAACCCCCGTGCCATGGCTTCATGCGCTTTACGGAGCCGGGTTTCCAGTCCTGCAGCGGGTCTTTCCGCTCTTGAAGATCACGATCCGAACAGGGCATCTGCCGCAGCACGGCTGGCGCGCTTGCGTTTGATCTGCCCTTCGCACCGTGCAATTTCTTCCCTGAGGATCTCGATCCGCTCTTCCAGTTCCGCGACACCATAGAGTTCCAGATCCTCACGGATGGCCTCTTCTAGCCTCTGACCGCGTCCAACCCGCGTGCTGACTGGTTCTTCCAAAACCGCGCCTCCCTTTCCGATCGGCCAAGTTGGGACTATCTCATCCCAGACCTGTTCCCTAATCAAGACCTGGAAGCCCTGACATGACCCAGCCCATGATGACTGCCATTGCCATTGAAGGTGGCCGCGGCCCAGCTGAAGCGCTCAAGGCCGTGCAGATTCCCCGCCCGCAGCCAGCGGACGGGCAGATCCTCATCCGGGTCGAGGCGGCCGGGATCAACCGGCCGGACATTCTCCAGAGGCTGGGCGGATATCCGCCGCCGCCCGGATCGCCCGACACCATGGGGCTGGAGGTTGCGGGTGAGGTTGTGATGGCGGCTGGCCGCTGGCAGGTCGGTGACCGTGTCACCGCCCTGCTGGGCGGTGGCGGCTATGCGGAATATGCCGTGGTTGATGCCCGCCATGCCCTGCCGATCCCGACAGGATTCAGTGCTGTCCAGGCCGCCGCCCTGCCGGAGACGGTCTTCACCGTCTTTGCCAATGTGTTCGAGCATGGCGGACTGAAGGCCGGGGAGACCCTGCTGGTCCACGGTGCGACTTCCGGCATCGGCACAACGGCGATCCAGATGGCCAAGGCTGCCGGGGCCAGGGTCATTGCCACCGGCCGTGGTGCCGACAAGGCGGCCCAGGCCAGGGCCCTCGGTGCGGATATTTCGGTTGATGCCACCACCGAGGATTTCGCCGAGCTTGCCAAGGCAGCTGGCGGCGTCGATGTGGTGCTGGACATGGTCGGCGGTGACTATTTCGCCAGAAATCTTGATGCCCTGAAAACCGGCGGTCGGATTGTCTTCATCGCCTCCCTGGGTGGGGGTGAGATCACCTTGCCGGTCTTCCGCATCATGCAGAAGCGGGCGGTGGTCACGGGGTCTACCCTTCGCCCCAGGGATGCCGACGAGAAGGCCCGGCTTGCTACGGCCGTCGAAGCGACTGTCTGGCCCTGGATCGCTGCCGGCAAGGTGACTCCGCAGATCGATGCGACCTTCCCGCTTGCCCGGGCGGCCGAGGCCCATGCCCACCTCGAGGCGGGCGCGCACCTGGGCAAGATCGTCCTGACGGTCTGACCCCCCGGGCCCAGGCAGGGGGTTTCCTGCCTTGAGCAAGCCCGATCCGGGTGAAATCTTGCCCGGATTGAGTCTTCGATATTACAATTGCGCAATATATCCCCTTGACGGCCCGAAGAACGGGGAACAGTCTCCCTGTTAACTAAAAAACAGGGCGGCCAATGAGCCGTTTTTCAAGGGAGGCAAGTATGCGTCACAGAGCCTATCTCTGTGCGACCACGTCAATCGTGGCCGCAATATTGGCTGGATCAGCTCACGCCCAGAGCGGCGGTAACACCATCGAAGAATTGGTCATCACCGCTGAAAAGCGTGAACAGAGCCTGCAGGATGTTCCTGTGGCGGTTACCGCATTCACCTCGGAAAAGCGCGACCTGCTGGGGATCAACAGCGTCGCCGACATGACCAATTTCACGCCTGGACTTGCCTATTCCAGCCAGCTCGACAGAACCACCCTGCGTGGCGTCGGCCGGAATACCAATGTGCATGCCGCCGACGGCTCTGTGGCGATCTATGACAACGGCATCTATACTTCGTCCACCGTCCTGGCCGGTGCCAAGGGCGCGATCTTTACGGACCGGGTGGAAGTGCTGCGCGGTCCCCAGGGCACGCTCTACGGCCGCAACTCCATCGGGGGTGCAATCAACATCATCTCCAAACGCCCGACGGAAGAGCCCTATGCTGAAATCCGGGCGACCTACGGCAATTACAACCGAACCGTCATTGAAGGTGTGATTTCGGGCCCGACCCCCATTGAAGGTGTCAATTACCGGCTGACCGGCAACTGGGACAAGCAGACCGAAGGCTATATCGACAACATCATTCCTGGCCTGCCGGATGAAGGCAATATCGTCGATACCAAGATCCTTGAAGGGCAGTTGTCCTTCAAGTTCAGCGACAATTTCGATGGCTGGGTGTCACTGACCACCATCAACTGGGACAATGGTGGCGGCGGCCCCGGTTCCCGTGCCACCTGGTCTCCGCACCCTTATGCGACCTATGAGACGGTCAATGGGGCCCTGGTCATGAATCCGGGCTATGGCTGTAATTCCAACACCACCAATGTGGTCAATCTGAGCCCGATGGGCTGCGTCAATCCGGCCACCAAGGACCCGCGCAAGATTGCCAACATGGTCCCCTACAAGGTCGCCCTGCGCGAAACCTATGTCCTGGCGTCGGAGTGGAACTATCACTTCGACACCATGGACCTGAAGTATCTGTTGGGCGGTACCAAGTATCACTATTACCTCGACGGCCCGACCCCGGCTGACAATATCGCCCCGATCACATCCTACACATTGCCGGGCGGTCTGGTCATTAATCCCCGCTATGCCTTTGACTATCAGGAAGATGAAAAATGGCTGAGCCATGAACTCAACCTGTCGTCATCAGGCGACGGGAACCTGCAGTGGCTGGCCGGTCTCTACATGTATCACGAGACCTATAACCAGCCGGTCTATACCACCATGTTTGACCAGGCCCAGGTCAGCGGACCCTTCTATAACCCGCTCTGCGCGGCGACGGCTGGATGCGCGCCTCAGCAGGGTCGCCGGATCTATGATGACCGGCCGCATCTCGACATCGAGTCCAAGGCCGCCTTTGGCCAGATCGATTACAAGATCAACGAAACCTGGAAGATGACCGTCGGCCTGCGGTATTCCGAAGACCACAAATACGGCAAGGAAACCGTCCGCGTCCGCTGCTTTGCGGTTGCCGCCTGCTATGCCAAGCCTGAACTCGCGGGACTGATCGGTGGCATTCCGCTGGTGGACCTGACCCAGCTCCCCTCGGTTGTCTCGGCCCCAGCTGCCGGGACGCCGCTGCCAAAAGGTGTCTCCAGCTACACGACCTATGACCCGGCCAGCGGCGACGCCACCCGGAAATATGACTACAAGTGGGGTGCCACCACCGGGACCCTCGGGATCCAGTGGGAGCCGGACTCCGACACCAATGCCTATGCCCGCTACAGCCGCGGCTTCAAGGGCGGTGGTTTCCGGATCGGCATTGATACCGTGCTGGGAGCTTCGCCGACCACGGATGCCGAACACGCCGATGCCTATGAACTGGGCTTCAAGAAGACCTTTACGGACCTGCACCTGCAGACCAATGCCGCCCTGTTCTACTACCAGTACCAGAACGCCCAGGTGCCCCTGACGGTATCGCAGACCTCTGGTGGACTGGGTCAGGCCAACTCGATCTTCTACAATATCCCCAAGGCGATCAGTCAGGGCTTCGAGTTGGAAACCATCTGGCAGCCCATCGACCACCTGCAGATCCTGTTCAACTATTCCTACAACGACGCCCACATCTCCGATTCCAAGGGAACCATCGACCCGGCGGATCCGGCTGCTCTGGATGCCCAGGCCAAACCGCTCATCGCGGCTTCAGCCTGCTATAATGCCACCTATGGTCAGGTGGCGACGGCGACGCGGACCACCAACTGTGCTGCCGACATCTATACCAGCCCCTATGCCGTGGTGAATGCCGCCGGTGTGGTGACCGCGACATCCCTGTCACCGGACCCGAACGGCGGCTATCAGCGCGGTCAGGACCTGACCGGCAACCAGCTGCCCAATGCCTCCAGGAACAAGGTGGCGGTGAATGTGAACTACAAGTGGCAGCTGTCCTCCAGCAGCCTGACGGGTTCAGTCAGCTACATCTGGCGCGACGCGTCCTATGGCAGCATCTTCAACCGCTCCTACACCCGGTCCCCGTCCTGGGATCAGATCGACGCCCGGGTTTCATGGTCGCCCGATGGCGGGAAACTGGCCGTCATCCTGTATGGCAAGAACCTGGCCGACAAGCTCGGATATGAAGGGGGTGCGGGTGCAGGCCGTCTTGCCGGTGCCATCAACAACAACCCCCTGATTGGCCAGATCACCAGCAATGTGTCCCAGGGCATAACGTCAGCCTATCCCCTGACGCCGCCCCGGACCTATGGGGTCGAGGTGCACTACAAGTTCTACTAGGGCGTCTCAATGCGCCGCGATCTGCCCTTCCAGGGGTGGGTCGCGGCGTTCCCTGGCTGATCACGTAGAGTTCAAGTGGATGATCCCGGCGGCCGGATTTCGCCGCGGCATCCCAATTTTTCCTTTTCTATTCAAT
>CAIYSH010000178.1 GCA_903928755.1 uncultured Alphaproteobacteria bacterium
AGTTCGACAATGACCTTGTCCTGACCCTCGCCGCCTACAATGCCGGCCCTGCCGCTGTGCAAAGATACGGCGGCATTCCGCCCTATCGCGAAACCCGCGCCTATGTCGCCGCCATTCTTGCAAGACTGGCAGCGACGGAAGCTTCAACCCTTGTCACCCGGAATCGACCATGATCCGCCGCATATCCTTGGGGCTTGCTGTCTCCACCCTGGCCACGACCGCTTCGGCCCAGGCTGTTGCCACGGACCCGGCAGGGTCCTCGCCCCTGGTTGCGGCCCTCGGCTGGGTCCAGGGGACATTGCTTGGAAACCTGGCCACGACGGCAGCAGTCATTGCGGTCGCGGTGGTCGGCTTCATGATGCTGACCGGGCGCATCGAGTGGCGTCGTGGCCTGACTGTGGTCATCGGCTGCTTCGTGATTTTCGGCGCGGCCGCGATTGTCGCCGGGATCCGCTCCCTGGCGGGTGGATTGCACTAGGCCATGGCTTCCCTTCAGTCGGATCCGATTTTCAGCGCCCTGACCCGCCCACAGATGATCGGGGGCGTGACCTATACCTGGGCCGTTTTCAACCTGATCGTCACCCTTGAGGGGTTTCTGATTACCCGGTCCTTCTGGGTTTTCCTGCTGGCCCTGGCGCTTCACGGGATCGGCTATGTGGGGTGCATCAACGAGCCGCGGTTTTTTGACCTCTGGATTACCCGGCTGAGCCGCTGTCCCCGTGTGCCGAACCATGGGTTCTGGCGCGCGAATGCCTACAGACCCTGATGGCAACCCTGTTCTCGACACAGGCCTCCAGGCTGCTCGCCCCCAAGGAGGTCGAGATAGGCGACCGGCTGCCCTATGTCGGACACCTGGATGCCCAGACCCTGAAGACCCGAGACGGTCTGCTGGTCCAGGTTCTCAAGCTGCAGGGTTTTCCTGCGGAAACCTCTGACGATGATGAGCTGAACTATCGGAAGTCCGTGCGTGAGACGCTTCTGCGCGGGGCCGCATCTTCCCGCCTGGCCATCTACCATCATGTGATCCGGCGAAGGGTTCAGCCGGTGCCACAGGCGGGGCCCGATCAACCTTTCTGCGCGACCCTTGACGCGGCCTGGCAGTCCAGGCTCGCCAGCCGTCGGCTCTACGTCAATGACATCTACCTGACCCTTGTCAGCCGCCCCCTTCAGGGGACCGCCGGAATTCTGGCCGGGCTGTTCGGCAAGGGTAAGGGCAGCATAGAGAACCAGGACCGGCAGCTGCGACAGCTCCATGCCCTGCGTGAGACCTTCCAGTCTGCCCTGGCACATTACGGACCGCGGACCCTTGCCCTGTATCAGGGGAAGGGCGGCCTCTGTTCAGAGCCTGCGGAGTTTCTGGCCCATCTCACAAATGGGGAACCTGCAAGGGTTCTCGCGCCTTCCGGGGACCTGGGTCGCGCCATTGCCGGGCGAAGGTTGAGCTTCGGGCTCGATGCCATGGAGTTCGGGGCAGGGGGGCCTTGGTCAACCACCTTCGGTGCCATGGTTTCCCTCAAGGACTATCCCGCAAGGTCAAGTCCCGGCATGCTGGACGGCGTCCTGCGACTTCCCCACGAAATGGTCCTCACGGAAAGTTTCGGATTTGTGGACCGTCAGGTCTCCCTGGACCGTATGGGCCTCGCCCTGCGTCGGCTGAGGGCGGCTGAGGATGATGCCGTCAGCCTGCGGTCCGAGCTTGCCGCCGCCCAGGATGAGGTTGGTGCCGGCCGTGCCGTCTATGGCGAGCATCACCTGAGTTTCCTGGCCAGGGCAGACACCCTGGAAGACCTGGATCAGGCCGTCGCAGGGATACAGTCGGCCCTTGGCGAGGCGGGTGCCATCTCAGTGCGCGAGGACGTCAATCTGGAGCCGGCCTTCTGGGCACAGTTTCCGGGGAATTTCACCTTCATCGCCCGGCGTGCCCTGGTCTCGGTTGCCAATTTTGCCAGCCTCGCCAGTCTGCACAACCAGCCGCCCGGTCAGACGCAGAACCTGCACTGGGGGGCACCGGTGGCCCTGCTTGAGACAACGTCTTATGGCCCTTATGCCTTCAATTTCCACAATGGGGATCTGGGCAATTTTTCGGTCATCGGACCCTCCGGTTCCGGCAAGACGGCGCTCCTGACCTTCCTGACGGCTCAGGCCCAGCGGTTCAATCCACGTGTGGCCTATTTTGACAAGGACAGGGGCGCAGAGGCCTTCATCCGGGCCATTGGCGGCAGGTATGATGTCCTGACGCCAGGCACGGCATCGGGGTTCAATCCCCTGGCACTTCCCGATACCGGAGAAAACCGGGCGTTTCTCGCCGAATGGCTGGGGACCCTGCTCAAGGGCGATGGCGCGGTGCTCGATGCCCAGGATCGCGAGACGATCGCCGATGCCCTTGACGCCAGCTATGCCCAGCCCCCCGCCCTGCGGCGTCTGAAATACCTGCGGGACCTGTTCCGGGGTGGTCGCCGGCCAGCTGCAGGGGATCTGGCTTCCCGCCTGGCGGCCTGGTGCGAGGGAGGAGAGCATGCCTGGCTCTTCGACAACGACCTGGACCTGCTGGATGATGCGGCGCGTGTCGTCGGGTTCGACATGACCCGTCTGCTGGATTTTCCCACCATCCGCACACCGGCCATGATGTACCTGTTCCACAGGGTGGAGCAGAGGCTGGATGGATCACCTGCCATGATCCTGGTGGATGAAGGCTGGAAGGCACTTGATGATGACGTCTTTGCCCGCCGGATCAAGGACTGGGAAAAGACCATCCGCAAGCGCAACGGCCTGGTGGGCTTCTGCACCCAGAGCGCATCTGATGCCCTGGAAAGCCGTATCGCGTCGGCCATCGTCGAGCAGTCGGCTACCCAGATCTTCTTCCCCAATCCCAGAGCCCGCGCCGTCGACTATGTCGACGGATTCGGGCTGACCGAGCATGAACTGTCCCTGGTTCAGACCCTGCCCGACACCTCCCGTTGTTTTCTGGTAAAGCAGGCTGAAAGCAGTGTGGTCGCGCGCCTGGACCTGACCGGCATGACAGGTGAATTGCGGGTTCTGGCGGGAACCGAGCGCAGCATCCGGCGGCTGGATGCCTTGCGGGCAAGACTGGGCGACGATCCGGCCGACTGGCTGGAACCCTTCATGACCGGGGCCAATCCATGACCGGGGCCTGCCTCATGGCTCCTGAACTCGGATCGATCCGCGCTGTTCTGGGTGCCGTTGACTGCAATACCCGGGACTTTGCCCAGCGGGGTTATGTGGCCCTGGCCGGGTCGCCGGAGTTCCAGACCGGGCTGACCATCGCCCTGACCATCTATGTCGCGGCCATTGGGTATCGTCTGTTGCTGGCCCCCGATGGGGCGAGGCTGTCCGATGCGCCCCGTATGGCGCTGAAGGTCGGTGCCATCCTGGCCATGGTGACCAACTGGAGCCTGTTCCAGACCCTGGTTTTCGATGTCGCGGCAAAGGCACCGGGCCAACTGGCCAGGCTGATTTCGGGGCCATCGGTCGGGGGCGCGGAGGGACTTGCCGATCCGGTTGGACAGTTGCAGGTCCTCTACGATCAGCTCACCGCAGCGTCTTCGGCTTTTGCAGCCGGTCTCAAGACGCCTGGCGCGGTGCGGTTTGCCGCTGCGGCCCAGTCCCTGGCTTCCGCCGCTGACAGCCTTTTGATCCTGACGACCGGCATGCTGGCGGCCTGTGCCCTGCTGGTCGGGGTGCTGACCGCCATCGGGCCCGTTTTCGTGGCGCTTTTCCTGTTCGACGCGACGCGGGAACTGGCCCTCGGCTGGGTCCGTGCCATGGTCGCCACAGCCGTCTCCACCCTGTTGATCTGGACCCTGGTCTTCCTGGAGCTGTCTGCCATGACCCCCTGGCTTGCGACCCTTGTCCAGCAGGCCCAGACCAACACGCTGAACGTAAACACCGCGATCAGTGCCTCTACCCTGGTCTATGTCTTTGTGGTGGGTCAGGTGGCGGTCGTGCTCGCTGCCATGATCATTGCCATAGCCTTTCGGCCGCCGACTTTTTTTGGAGCGCCTGCTTCCGGAAGGACGACGTCAGGACCTGGCCGGAGTGATCCTGCCGTGCATCCGACTTCCGTCAACCAGACCCTCACCTCGCGGGCAGGCCTGCTGGCCGACCGCATGCGGGGAGAGTCCATTGGCCGAGCAGAAACGGCCGCACCTGTCCGCAGGCCCGGCGCGGCGCGGGGTGAGGTGGCGAACTCCGGGTCGGTATCGGACTATCGTCGCCCGTCGCCGGGTGGTGCGCCGCGCGGCACCAGAGAGGTTTTGCAATGACGTTCCGGCGATACCTTCCCGCGGTCACTGTCGCGCTTTGTCTTGGAGCCTCCAGCGCCATGGCGGCGGTCGAACCCATGCCTGGCCCCGGCGACCCCCGCCTGCGGGAGGTCTGGGACGATCCCCATCAGGTGGTCACAGTCCGTGCTGCCCTGGGTTATCAGCTGACCATAGAGTTCGATCCGGCCGAGCGTATCCAGAATGTCGCCATCGGCGACTCCCTGGGCTGGCAGGTGGTGCCCAGCCGCCAGGCCAATCTGCTGTTCCTCAAACCGATGGATCGCGCACCGCCGACCAATATGGAGGTCGTCACCAGCCTGCGCCGCTATGCCTTCGAGCTTGTGGTCCGGACCGATGCCGGAAAACGCGGTGCGGCGGCCGTGACCTACAATCTCAGATTCCTCTATGCGCCTGCCGAGGCCCCTGTGGTCACAATGCTTCCGGTCCAACCGCCCCCGCAGGATGTGAACCACGCCTACAGTTACCAGGGCTCCCGGGCCAATCTGCCACAGCGGGTTTTTGACGACGGCGAAGCGACCTATTTCCAGTTCGCGCCGGGGGGCGCGGTGCCGGCGATTTTCGCAACCGAGGCCGATCATTCCGAAGCCGTTGTGAACAGCCATACACGGGATGGCTACACGGTCGTGGATCGGCTCGCCCCCGGCTTTGTCCTGCGCAATGGAACGGAAGAAACCCGGCTGTTCAATGACGGCTATAGGACAGCTGAACCCGGGCCCTTGAGCCCGCAACCCAGACCCAAATCATCATGGTGGCGGAAATGAAGCCTTCGCCGGACCTTCAGCCATCCAGTGCGGTCTTTGATCGGGCCAACCAGCTTGTGCCGCAGGTAACCCAGCCGACCTCGCCCTGGACCATGGTCCTGGGACTGGTGGGTGCAGGGATACTGGGCGTGATCACCTTTGCATCCCTCAGCGCCAGCCGCGAGGCCCGGGCCCAGACGCAGCGACCGGTCCAGTCTGCACCCCCGGTGCCGTCCGCGACTCCGGCATTCGCTCCGCCGGCCCCACCGCCTGCCGTCGCACCGGCGACCATGCCGACTGCCCCGCCGCAGCCCGCCCCTACCGCGGTGGTCATTCCGGAAAATGATCCCGCCCGCCGTCTGCGCGCCCCTGCGCTTGTGGTCGACCTTGCTGAAACCACCTTGGGCACTGCCTCTGGCAGCCCGGCGGCGAAGGCCGGATCTGATCCGGTGGAACCCAATGCCACGGCTGAGGAACGCTTCGCGGCACGGGTGGGTGCCGGGGGTGTTGAAACGGCCCGGGCGACCCGTCTTCGGGATCTTTCCAGGGTTGCGCCCCAGGGCACGCTGATCCCGGCAGTCCTTGAAACAGCCATCAACTCCGACCTGCCGGGTGCTGCGCGGGCCGTGGTCAGCCAGGATGTGCGCGGCTTCGACGGGGCCCAGGTCCTGATACCCAGGGGGTCAAAGCTGTTTGGCCAGTACCGCAGCGGCGTCGCCTATGCCCAGACACGGGCCTTTGTGATCTGGTCGCGGATCCTGACCCCTGAGGGTGTTTCCATCGAGATCGGCTCCCCCTCGACCGATCCGCTGGGCCGCGGCGGGCTTGAGGGCCAGACTGATACGCATTTCAGGGAAAGGTTCGGCGGTGCCATTTTGCTGTCCGTCCTGAATACTGCCGTCGCTGCGGCATCCCCCCAGGGGCCCAGCACCGCCATCAGTATTGGGGGTGCCGATGCGGCCTCCCGGTTTGCCCCCCAGGCCCAGAACATTCCTGTGACGATCAAGGTCAAGCAGGGGACTCCGCTTCAGGTCCTGCTGACCCGGGATCTCGACTTCACCACGGTGGCCCCGAGACCATGAGCATGGCACCCTATCTGGATGCCTATCTGACGCCGCTGAAGCCCTGGCTTGAGCGGTCGGATGTCACGGATATCCTGGTGAACCAGCCCGGCGAGGTCTGGGTCGAGACGGCTGGGGGCGTCATGTCCCGGGAGGCTGCGCCAGATCTTACCGAAGTGGTCCTCGGACGGTTGGCGCGACAGGTTGCGGCCGCCAGCCATCAAGGTGTCAGCCGTGAGCGGCCACTGCTGTCTGCAACCCTGGCCGACGGCGCCAGGATTCAGGTGATCGCGCCCCCGGCAACCCGTGGGGGTCTTGTTCTTGCCGTCCGCAGGCAGGCGATCGCTGACCTGACCCTGACCGACCTGGCAGGGGCGGGGCTCTTCAGCGCGTCCCGCACGGATTCAGTGGTGGCTGGAACAGATGCTCGCCTGCAGGAAATACTGGCCGCCAATGACTTTGAGGGTTTTCTGAGGGCTGCCGTAAAGGCCAGGAAATCAATCGTCATCAGTGGCGGGGCCGGGGCCGGAAAGACGACCCTGCTCAATGCCCTCCTGAAGGAAGTGGGCCCTGAGGAGCGTCTCATTGCCATCGAAGATGCGCCGGAAATCAGGCTTGAACATGATAACAGTGTGGGCCTTGTGGCGGTTCGCGGTGAGCAGGGAGAGGCGCGGGTCACGGCGGAAGACCTTCTGGCCGCCAGCCTGCGCATGCGGCCCGACCGGATCCTGCTTGGAGAACTGCGCGGTGCCGAGGCTTTTTCCTTCCTGAGAGCCGTCAACAGCGGCCATCCCGGGTCACTGACAACCGTGCATGCGGATTCGGCAGCTGGAGCCCTGGACCAGATTGCCCTTCTGGCCATGACCAGCGGTCTTGATCTGGGCTGGCTCCATCTGCAGACCTATGTCCGGCAGATTGTCGATGTGGTGGTCCAGGTGGAAAAAACCTCATCGGGACGCCGGGTCTCCGAGATTGTCTTCGGTCGTGCCTGACCTGTCGTCGGGATGTCACGAGCCCTTGTAAACATATTGCAGACCATAGGATGGTCGAGGGCCGAACGCTTCGGGAGGATTAAGTCGATGTCGGGTAAGGCAAGGCGCGTTGCTCTGGGCCTGTCCCTGGGGCTCCTGTCCCTTACGGCGGGGTGTGGCGGTGGCGGAAGCGGCGGCGGTGGCGTCACGCCCGCACCACCGCCCCTGTCGGCGCCGACTGACGCCCAGGCCGAACGGTTTCTTACCCAGGCGACCTTTGGTGTGACGGACGGGGAAATTGCCAATGTCGAGGCCCAGGGGTTTTCCGGCTGGCTGACCAGTCAGATGGCCCTGGCACCGTCAGCGTCTCACCAGACCTTCGTCGAGACCCGCCTGTCCCAGCTCCAGGCTGCGATCCCGACCGCCACCCTGACGCCGACCGAATTCTATGAAAGTTTCTGGTCGCAGGTTGTGACATCTCCAGATCAGCTGCGGCAGAGGGTGAAGTTCGCCCTGTCCCAGATCTTCGTGATCTCGCTCGCCGACACCAATGTCGAGACCCGGGGGGCGGCGTCCTATTATGACATGCTGGGTGCCAATGCCTTCGGCAACTACCGGACCTTGCTGGAAAAAGTCACCCTGCACCCGATGATGGGGCTCTACCTCACCAGTCTTTCGAACCAGAAGGAAGACCTGGCGACGGGGCGCCATCCGGACGAAAACTATGCCCGCGAAGTGATGCAGCTGATGAGTATCGGGGTCTTCAAGCTGAATATTGATGGCACCAATCAGCTGGATGCGTCCGGAAATCCGATCCCCAGTTACACTTCGGAAGACATTTCCGGCCTGGCCAAGGTCTTTACGGGCATGAGCTGGTATTCGCCGAACCCGACGGCCAACACCTATTTCGGGCGAACCAAGGACCCTGCCGCCAACGTCACCGCCATGATGCTTTATCCGGCCTTCCATTCGATTTCGGAAAAGACATTTCTGGGCACCACAATACCGTCAACGACCACCCCTGATCCGGCCGGTGACCTCAAGATTGCCCTGGACGCCATCTTCAATCATCCAAATGTCGGGCCCTTCGTTGCCAGGCGGCTGATCCAGCAACTGGTCACCAGCAACCCGACACCGGCCTATGTCGGGCGGGTCGCCAGTGTGTTCAACAACAATGGCTCTGGCGTCCGGGGAGACATGGCCTCGGTGATCCGTGCCATACTGACAGACAACGAGGCCCGGGACATCGCGGTCACTACGGGCCCAACCTATGGCAAGATCCGGGAGCCGATCGTCCGCCTGGCCAACTGGATGCGGGCCTTCGGCGCGACCTCGACCTCGGGATCCTTCCTCTTGGGGTCGACCAGTGCGTCCACATCCCTTGGGCAGTCTGTCCTGACCTCGCCGACGGTCTTCAATTTCTACAGGCCGGGCTATGTGCCGCCGGGGACCCGGCTCGGCGCACAGAACCTGACGGCCCCCGAAATGCAGATCGTCGATGAAGTCACTGTGGCGGGCTACATCAACAGTCTCCAGGGTGCTGTGGGCAACGGTGTCGGGTCGAGTTCGGACATCAAGGCTGCCTATGCCCGGGAAATCGCCCTGGCCAATGACGCCACGGCCCTCGCGGACCGGGTCAACCGCATGGTCCTGAACGAGCAGATGTCTTCGGTCCTGCGAAGCCGGATCGTCGACTCCGTGAATGCCATTGTGGTGCCAAGTAGCGCAACCACGACCCAGGCGCAGATTGATGCAGCCCTGCTTAACCGGGCCAAGCTGGCAGTGTTTCTCGCCATGTCGTCGCCTGAATACATCGTGCAGCGCTAGGAGGGGTGGTCATGGCAAGCATGTCTGTCGATCGTCGTCATCTTCTCCAGGTTGGTGGTGCCATGTCACTGCTGGGGGCCGGCGGATCCTTCGCCCTCCAGCTGGCCGCCGCCGGATCTGCAGCGGGACAGAGCGCCCCGGACTACAAGGCCATTGTCTGCGTCTTCCTCCAGGGCGGGAATGATGCCCACAACATGGTGCTGGCCACAGATGCCGATTCCTGGGGGCGCTATTACACCACGCGCAATATCGGAGAGGAGCCGATCGCCCTGATGCCGGTGGGCACCCCCGCTGCGGCTGTCGGCACAGTCTCGCCGGTCACGGGACGTACGGTGACGCTCAAGTCCACAGAAGCCTGGGGTGGGGTCCTGCCGATCACGCCAATCACTGCCAATCCGGTTCCACCGGGCACCAGCGCCGGGACCCGGACCTTTGCCCTTCACCCTGTGCTGGGGCCGCTGCAGACCCTGTTCAATGCCGGGCGGCTGGCCGTCATCGCCAATGTCGGAACCCTGTCCCGGCCGATCACCAAGGCCCAGTATCTTGCGAAATCGGTCGAAGTGCCCAGGAACCTGTTTTCGCACAATGATCAGGTCTCGACCTGGCAGGCCGGTGCCGCCGAGGGGGCACGGGTGGGCTGGGGCGGGCAGTTCGGCGATCTGCTGGCCAGCATGAATGGCACCAATACCCTGTTCACGGCCATGTCGGTGGCGGGCAATGCCGTCTTCCTGTCCGGCCGCAACATCACGCAGTATCAGATGACCACAGCAGCCCAGCCGGCGCTGTCGGTAACAGCCGCCAATGCCACCACCCTGTTTGGCTCCAGTGTCGGACCTTCCCGCCTGAGGGATTCGATCCAGGATACCAGCAGCGCAAACCTGTTTTCGGCCGACTACTCGACTGTGGTCGGTCGCTCCATGAGTTCTGCCACGGCGCTCAATCAGGCCTTTACCCAGGCCGCCGTCACCGGGGTGCCGGCCCCCTCTGCCTACACCAACATCGTCACAGGGCGGGTCGAAGCCAATAGCCTGGCCACGCAGCTGCAGACCGTGGCGCGGATGATCGCCGCCAATGCTGCCCTGGGCATGAAGCGTCAGGTGTTCTTTGTCAGCATTGGCAGTTTCGACTCCCATGACTACCAGAACACCAATCAGCCCAACCTGCTGGGCAAGTTGGCACATGCCATGAGCTATTTCGACACGGTGCTTGGCAATATCGGGGGGCTGAACCTGCGATCGAACGTCACCACCTTCACAGCGTCGGATTTCTCGCGGACCTTTACCTCGAACGGCGATGGCACGGACCATGCCTGGGGTGGGCACCATTTCGTCATGGGGGGTGCCGTCAACGGCAAGAACATCTATGGCCAGTATCCAACCCTGGGGGTAGATCTGGGAACGTTCAGGAATCCGGATATGGTGAGCTCGGCCGTCGTTCCCACCACATCGGTGGATCAGTATGGGGCAACCATAGGCAAGTGGTTCGGGGTTTCGGACGCCGACCTTGCGACGATCTTCCCCAACCTTCAGTATTTCTCCCCGAAATATCTTACCTTCCTCTAGTTTTTACGTCCGCCGGCGGGGCGAATGCAGTCCAGCTTGAATCCGGGCTCTGCTTCAGACTAGTCTTGCTTCCAGCAGGCGAAGACCTGCCGAAAAGCGGGAGGCGAGGGTGATGCCAATACCAGAGGAATTTTCGACGGCGGCCATCGAGGCGGCGTCTGCTGATGCCTTTGTGCCCTATCAGGCCTTTCTGGCTTCGGGCGAACCTTACCGCTCGATGATTTCCAGCAATCCGTGGATGCGTCCACCCAGGGCAAAGGACCCCCTCGAATGGGGTCAGGGGTGGTATTATGATACGACCGTCGGCCGCAAGCACCCGGATTGGCAGGACGTCGCCCTGCCTGTGGCCACGAAGGACCTGCGGCAATTGAGGCAGGATCTCTTCACCTGGGGCTATTGCCTGATCGAGGATGGATTATCTGCGGCGCAATGTGCCCGAATTCGTAGCCGGGTGGTTGATCAGGCCGCGGCGGAACGCGCGCTGGGCATTGCCCATGTCAGCCCTGAGCAGCAGCATGTGTGGTCTCTGGTCAACAAGGGCCCGGATTTTCCGGGACTTCTGGAACATGATCCGGAAGTCGTCCAGGCGGGACCCATGATCGAGACCCTTCTCGACGAGACCCTGGGCGCAGGCTGGAACCACTACAGTTTCCTGGCCAATATTTCGTATCCGGATTGCCACCCTCAGGGACTGCACCAGGACCAGTCGGCCATTGCGCCCTTCCGGTCGCTGGAAGCTCCGGTCCTGGTCAACACCATCTATATCCTGCAGGACGTCAACGAGCATAATGGCGGAACCCTGATCATTCCCGGGTCCCACCGGGTTCAGGCAGAGGGGCCTGTCTACGGCGCACTTCCCCGCGCCATCAATCTTGAAGCCCGGGCAGGCTCGGTTCTGATCATGGATGGTCGCACCCTTCATGGTGGCGCGGTAAACCGGTCGGGAGCCTTGCGTTACATCCTGACGAATTCCGTGGTGAAACCCTGGCTGAAACAGCAGGAAAGCTTCCTCCTGGGGTTAAGTCCTGAGGTGCTGGCAAGGGCGTCTGATAAATTCCTCTGGCGGTGCGGTATGCAGTCTACCTCTGTCCGGAACATGGTCGAGGGCTATGGGTATTTCGGCAGTGGACAGGTGGCTGATCCCAATGGTTCCCTGGTTCATGTCCGCCGCGCCATGGACGCTGGCAGCTATGTCCATACGGGACAGCTGTCCATGGACAGCCTCCAAGGGGTCGATCTTGCGGCCTTGGGCCTGACCCGTATCCAGGCTGCCCATGAAACCTATCGCAACGAAAACTATCAGAGCCGACTGGCCGGAATTTCGGCCCGCTGAACAACCGCCTGGAGCCTATTCCAGACCATGGAGCAGGTTTCGGTCCAATGACCGCATCCCGCTTACCGGACCACGCTCTGGCGTTTCGCCCGATAGGCGATCAGGACATTACCGCCCTGCTGGCCGAACTGGCCGTAGCCGGAATTGATGAACAGGGACCCGCCGCCGGCAAAGACGCCTGCGGAATCGATGGCACCGCCGTGGCCCCTGACCCCGTTGACGCCATCAAAATCGGCGATGGTGTCATGGGTCGCCAGGACCTTCCCGGTTGCTGCGTCCAGAACCCAGACCCGGCCATCAAGTCCGCCAGCGACGACGGCCTTGTCAATGACGACGGGGGCCGCCGAGATCCCGGCATGGCCAAGGCATCCGGCAACTTTTGCGCCCCGTGGTGGTTCGCAAGCCGGCTGGACCCGCCAGCTCCAGAGGACCTTGCCGGTCGCAGGGTCGACGGCATGAATCCCGGCGG
>CAIYSH010000179.1 GCA_903928755.1 uncultured Alphaproteobacteria bacterium
ACATCCTGGATTTCTCCAAGCTTGACGCCAATCAGGTTGAACTTGATCCCAAGCCTTTCGATGTCCACCAGATCCTGGGAGATACCGTCGAGCTGGTATCTGGCCAGGCAGCCGCCAAGGGCCTGGCTCTTGACCTTGAGGTCTGTGCAGACATGCCCAAGCGTCTGTTGGCAGACAGCTCCAGGCTGGGGCAGGTGATCCTCAATCTGGTCAACAATGCCATAAAGTTCACTGATGCGGGATCCGTCCGGGTGATTGCCGGCTACGACCCGGGGGCCGAGCAGCTGCAGGTGGCCGTTTCAGATACCGGCCCGGGTATTCCAGAGGACAGGCTGAACAGGTTGTTCCAGCGGTTCTCGCAGGTCGACGGGTCAGTGAGCCGGCGGCATGGCGGAACGGGCCTTGGTCTGTCGATTTCCAAGAATCTGGTCGAGCTCATGGGGGGAGAGATCGATGTCAGCTCCACAGAGCGGGTTGGTTCGACCTTCCGTTTCCATATTGCAGCAACACGGGTTGAAGACCTTGACGTTGAAGCCGTGCCTGGCCCGGATTGCGATGACGCGGCCCTGCGTCCTGCCCATGTGCTGATCGTTGACGACCTTGATGTGAACAGGGAGCTCATCCGCATCATCCTGGAGTCCGTCGGTCATGTGGTTGCGGAAGCCGCCAGTGGGCAGGAAGCCATCCGTGCTACAAGTCAGACGAAATTCGACCTGATCCTCATGGATCTCCAGATGCCAGGCATGGACGGTATCGCCGCCACCAGGGCGATCCGAAGCCTCGACTCTCCCAATCGGGATGCTCCCATTCTTGCACTCAGCGCCAATGTCCTTGCTGAGCACCGCCTGGCCAGTGCATCGGCTGGCATGAACGATCACTTCGGCAAGCCGATCATCCCTGCAGAACTGCTGGCTGCCGTAGCTTTCTGGAGCCGTCCGGGCAGCAATGATAATGCCGATGTGACAGCCACCAGCGAGGGTGAGCACCGCAACGGATGAGGCCCTGCCGCGAGGCACAGACAGTGGCCAGGGCAGCACAGGCATCACCGGGGCCGAAAGCCATGGCATGACCGCTTGACGTTCCGCACCTTGTCCGGCGTCAACCAGGCAATCCTGGCCTAATTTCCCGCATCCACCGCTGCGACCACCGCCTTGATCAGTTTTTCGCGGGTCTGACCGCGCGTGGGGCTGCTGGCCTCCGGCCAGGCGCTGGAAATGACGATGACCAGCTTGCGGGCGGCATCAATGTGCAGGCGCTGGCCGAAGATCCCCAGGCCGTCATAGGTTCCATCATTGCTGGTCCACCACTGATAGCCGTATCCGCCAAGGGGATTGCCGGTCTCAGCCTGACGGGTGGTCGCCGCTTCGATCCAGCCCTCTGGCAGGACAGGCTTGCCGCCCGCCATGGCCCCGCCGCGCATGAATTCACCGACCCTTCCATAGTCCTTGAGGGTCATGGACAGGCAACAGCCGCCGGCCTCCTGGCCGCGGTCGTCAATCATCCAGATGGCGTCCCTCTCCATGCCGTAGGGCTGCCAGATTTTTTCCGACATGTACTGGGCCAGGGTCTTGTGGGTAGCCGCAGTGACCAGGATGCCGATCAGATTGG
>CAIYSH010000180.1 GCA_903928755.1 uncultured Alphaproteobacteria bacterium
AATTCAAGCTGGAAAAAGGCTTGGCGACCTTATGACGCACCTCTTGATCACAGTCGCGTGATCAAAAAAGTGGCCGGAGTCTGAAAGCCGAGCTTGATCAAGCCTCAGGGTCCGGCGTTAACTTTTCGTTAGCAAAAAACAAAGGTGGAGAACTCGTCCAGACCGTTGACGAGTCATTAGGCTTCATGGCCCCATGATGTTGCGTATCGGGGCGGGCTGCCCACTAGATGTAGCGATTAACCGGTTGGGGAGGGGCCTCGCCGGAAATGTATGATAGTTATGGGTTTTGGGTCATGAGCGGTAGTGAAGCAGCGGTGCGGGCGATTTCGGCAGCGGTAAAGGTCGGTTCAGAGCGGGCGGAACGGCCGCAGCTGCAGTTGGTCCGCAAGGTCGAAGTCGATCGTTCGCGGGACGCCCTGCTGACGGATTTCGGCAAGACCACTCTGGAAGACCGCTATCTTCTGGCCGGTGAGAGCTATCAGGACATGTTTGCCCGGGTTGCAACCGCCTATGCCGATGATGCCGACCATGCCCAGCGGATCTATGACTATATTTCCCAGCTCTGGTTCATGCCCTCGACGCCGGTCCTGTCAAACGGCGGAGCAGATCGTGGTCTGCCCATTTCCTGCTTCCTCAATGCCGTGGGCGATTCCCTGGAAGGCATTCAGGGCGTTTGGAACGAGAATGTTGCCCTGGCGTCCAATGGCGGCGGCATCGGCACCTACTGGGGGGGTGTCAGGTCCATTGGCGAGAAGGTCAAGGGTGCAGGCCAGACCAGCGGGATCATCCCGTTCATCCGCGTCATGGACAGCCTGACCCTGGCCATCAGCCAGGGATCGCTCCGTCGCGGCTCTGCGGCAGTCTATCTCGACATTCACCACCCGGAAATCGAGGAATTCCTGGAAATCCGCAAACCGTCCGGCGACTTCAATCGCAAGTCGCTCAACCTGCACCACGGGATCTCGATCTCCGATGAGTTCATGGAGGCGGTCCGCGAGGGGGCAATGTTCGGCCTCCGCTCGCCAAAGAACAATGAGGTCCTGCGCGAGGTCGATGCCCGCTCCCTCTGGCAGAAGATCCTTGAGATCCGTCTGCAGACCGGCGAGCCCTATTTGATCTTCTCCGACACCGTGAACCGCTCCATGCCCCAGCATCAGCGGGATCTGGGCCTGTCGGTGCGTCAGTCCAATCTTTGCTCGGAGATCATGCTCCATACCGGCAAGGATCATCTGGGCCATGACCGGACCGCAGTCTGCTGCCTGTCTTCGGTGAACGCCGAGACCTTCATGGAATGGCGTGACCATCCGACCTTCATTGAAGATGTGATGCGGTTCCTGGACAATGTCCTCCAGGACTTCATCGGCCGCGCCCCGCCCGAAATGGCCAATGCCATCTATGCCGCAACGCGCGAGCGTTCCGTCGGTCTTGGCCTGATGGGCTTCCACTCTTTCCTGCAGATGCAGAACGTGCCGTTTGAGAGCGCCCTGGCCAAGTCCTGGAACATGCGCCTGTTCAAGCACCTGCGTCGCCAGACCGATGCCGCCTCCCGCACCCTGGCTGCAGAGCGTGGTCCTTGCCCTGACGCCGCTGAGCGTGGGGTCATGGAACGCTTCAGCCACAAGCTGGCCATTGCGCCGACGGCCTCGATCTCGATCATCTGCGGGGGCACCAGCGCCGGCATTGAGCCCATTCCGGCCAATATCTACACCCACAAAACCCTGTCGGGCACTTTCGCAGTCCGCAACATCTTCCTGGAACGCCTCCTGGATGAAAAGGGCCGGAACACGCCCCAGGTCTGGGACTCGATCCTGGAAAATGAGGGCTCGGTCCAGCACCTCGACTTCCTGTCCACCGATGAGAAGGATGTCTTCAAGACCGCCTTTGAGCTGGATCAGCGCTGGGTCATCGAACTGGCGGCAGATCGCACGCCCGATATCTGCCAGTCCCAGTCGGTGAACATCTTCCTGCCGGGAGATGTGGATAAATGGGATCTGCACATGCTGCACTGGCAGGCGTGGGAGCGAGGCTGCAAATCCCTCTACTACCTCCGTTCCAAGTCCGTTCAGCGGGCGTCCCATGCTGGCGGTGAGGCGATTGTCCAGGTGGACCTCGGCCCGTCAGAGCACACCGATTATGACGAGTGCCTCGCCTGCCAGTAGAGGCTTGAGGCCTCAATCCCCCCACCTGAAGCCGTATTCGGGCCTTCTTAACCCTGTCTGGGCAGAATAGGCTTGCTCCAACTGTCTGAGTTGGAACAGGGTCTGGCGGACCGCCCGTTGACAGGGCGGCAGGAGGAGTTCCGGAATGAGGTCGCTGGCTGCCATAGCCATCGTCAGCGCGATTGCCGGGATGGCCAGTGCGCCATCCCTTGCGCAGCCCGCGCGCCCCTTGCAGGCAACGGCCTCGGTTCTTCGAGAAGCCGCCTTCATGCCTGCCGCTTCGGCGGCTGGTCCTGCACCGCAGGACGACGTGATCAGCCGCCTGCTTGACCTCGCCAACCCGACAGCACCGCAATTCAATGGCGGTGATGCCTATCATGTCCATGGGGTCGCACCGGGTGGTGAAACGGTTGACACCCTGCGTATCACCCACGGGTCTACACGATACTCCGCCAGCGCCAATGATCTGGTGTCGGTGGATCCGGCCAGACCTGACTATGAGATACGGGTTACCCGCGACTGGCCGGCCGCCATCAGTCTGCGTGGAGATCGCTATGGCGTTGATCTGACCCCCCATGCCGGCTTCGGTTTTTCAAACCGCGGCAACTCGGCTGAAGCCGGGGCGACCTTGACCTTCGGAAGAAACGGACAGTCTGTTGCCAATGCCCTGGATCACCTGGGTGTTCATGACGGCGCAGCCCTGGACGAGGCAGGACGCTGGTATGTTTTCGCCGCAGCCAGCGGACGTGCCATGGGGCTGAACATGCAGAAGGACGAGGCCCTGGGCTGGGACCGCTCCTGGTCTACCGATAGCGCCAGCGCCCTTGTGGGTGATGCACAACTGGGCCTCGGCTGGCGTCAGGGTGACATGCAGACTGCCCTTGGCCTGATTCATCGCGAGGTTAAGGGGGCTCACGAACTGTGGGGCCAGAAGTTCAGGAACGACTCGATGGTCGCCCTGTCCATTTCGATCAAACCCAAACACTAGGCTTCCCGATTCCGGAGCGTGACGCCAGGCGGGCTCGCGCGGCCGGCGCATAACGCTTTGATGGCCTGCGACCATAATTCACAACATCTTGGGGGCTGGTGTTAACTCATCGCTAGATGTTGGTGGCGAACGATGTCTAAAGTCGATTCCACAAACTGATCCCCTTCGTTCAGATCCGCCGGATAATACGCACGTGACCTCTCTTCCTGGCCTGCTCACCCCCTCCTTCGCCTACAAGCCCTTCCGCTATCCCTGGGCCTATGAGTACTGGAAGAAGCAGCAGCAGGTTCACTGGATGCCGGAAGAGGTCCCTCTGGGTGAAGACCTGAAGGATTGGGCCACCAAGCTCAATGACCGGGAGCGCAATCTCCTCACCCAGATCTTCCGCTTCTTCACCCAGTCGGACGTCGAGGTGAACGACAACTATATGGAGCGCTATTCCCGCGTCTTCAAACCGACCGAAGTGAAGATGATGCTGGCCTCGTTCTCCAATATGGAGACCATCCACATCGCCGCCTATGCCCTGCTGCTGGAAACCATCGGCATGCCGGATTCCGAGTTCACCGCCTTCCTGGAGTTCCAGGAAATGCGTGACAAGCACGACTACATGCAGAAGTTCGGCGTCGACAGCCATGCAGACATTGCCCGCACCCTGGCCATGTTCGGGGGCTTCACCGAGGGCCTGCAGTTGTTTGCCAGCTTTGCCATGCTGATGAACTTCCCCCGCCACAACAAGATGAAGGGCATGGGACAGATCGTCTCCTGGTCAGTCCGGGATGAAAGCCTGCACTGTGAGGGGATCGTCAAACTCTACCATGCCTTCAACAAGGAAACCGGGGCGGTCACCAAGTCGGTTGCCGATGACATTGTTGACTGCTGCAAGACCGTTGTGGGTCTGGAAGACAAGTTCATCGACCTCGCCTTTTCCGCTGGTGAGGTTCAGGGCATGACCCCAGAGGACATCAAGGCCTATATCCGCTTCATTGCCGACTGGCGCCTTCGGCAGCTGGGTCTGCCCGAGGTCTATCAGGCCAAGGAAAACCCCTTGCCCTGGCTGCAGTCCATGTTGTCAGGGGTCGAGCACGCCAACTTCTTTGAGGCCCGGTCCACCGAGTATTCAAAGGCGGCGACCAAGGGGCAATGGCATGGCTCCGATGGGGTCTGGACCGAGTTCGACAGGCTTCTGGCCAAGCGCACACAGCCAGACTCTCTCCTGATCGAATAGGACCTACCCCCAGGGACCCGGTCGGCGGACGGTCACCGGGACAGCGGGCCTGCGTGCGCCGGCCATGTCACGCAGGGCCGCCACACGGTTTTCAGTGGCAGGATGTGTCGAGAACAGATTGTCTGTCCCTGAACCGGACAGGGGGTTGATGATGAACATGTGGCTCGTCGCCGGATTGCGCTCTGCCTGGGGGTTCGGCACGCCGCGGGCATAGGCCTCGATCTTCTGCAGGGCGTCTGCCAGGGCATGGGGATCATCAGAAATTTCTGCCCCGCCGCGGTCGGCTTCGTATTCCCGCCCCCGGCTGATCGCCATCTGCACCAGGGCAGCTGCCATGGGTGCAAATATGGCCACTGCAATGGTCCCGATGACCCCGGTCGGCCGGTCCCGGTCGCCCCCGAAAAAGAAGGCGATATTGGCCAGGGCTGAAATCGCCCCGGCTATGGCGGCCGTGACGGTCATGGTCAGGGTGTCGCGATTTCGGACATGGGCCAGTTCATGGGCCATGACGCCCCTGATTTCCCGGCGATCCAGCAGGGTCAGCAGGCCCCGGGTTGCGGCGACCGCCGCGTGTTGCGGATCCCGCCCTGTGGCAAAGGCATTGGGCTGGTCCTCGTCGATCAGATAGATTTTCGGGGCCGGCAGGTTTGCCTTGCGGGCCAGGTCCAGAACGTCGCTCACATAGTTCCGGACCAGGGCGTCGGAATGCTGCAGGTCAACCGGTTGGGCGCGGTAGAGCGCCAGGACGATCCTGTCGGAATTCCAGTAGCTGATCAGGTTCATGCCAAGGCCGAACAGCAGGGCCATGGCCATGCCTGCAGGCCCACCGATCAGATAGCCAACGGTAACGAACAGGGCCGTCAGGGCGGCCAGAAGCATGAAGGTTCGAATGTGGTTGTGCATGGGGCCTTCCCGATATCTGTCGCGGAGATATGGGGATGGCCCGGGGAAAAGTGAAGGTTCTAGGCGCTTTCTGGCGGCGTGGTGATCTGGCCTTCCCACTTTGCAACCACAGCGCTTGCCACGGAATTACCCACCACATTGGTCGCCGAGCGGCCCATGTCCAGCAACTGGTCCGCGGCCAGGATGATGCCGATGCCGGCCTCTGGAAGCTTGAAATAGGCCAGGGTGGCGGCGATTACGACGATAGAGGCCTTGGGCACGCCGGCCATGCCCTTGGAGGTGATCATCAACAGACCCAGCATGGTGACCTGCTGGGCCAGGGTCAGGTGAATTCCGTAGATCTGGGCAATGAACAGGGTGGCGAAGGTGCAGTACATCATCGACCCGTCCAGATTGAACGAATAGCCCAGGGGCAGGACAAAGCTGGCGACCTTCTTCGAGACGCCGAATTTCTGCAGCGCTTCCAGGGTGCCCGGATAGGCGGCTTCCGAAGATGCCGTTGAAAAGGCCAGCATGATGGGCTGTCGGATCAGCCCGATCAGCTTCAAGGCCCGGGGGCCGACGATCAGGACCAGGGCTGCGCCCAGCAGGACCCAGAGCAGCCCGAGGGACAGGTAGAAGCCGCCGATGAACTTCAGATAGGCGCCAAGTATGTCAGTGCCCTTCAAGGCAATGACAGAGGCCAGCGCGGCAAAGATCGCCAGGGGCGATGCCAGCATCACATAGCTGGTGACCTTCAGCATGACCGATGCGACCTGTTCCACCAGGCCGAGGATGGCCGGGGCGCGGTCCTCTGTCGACGCAATGGCCGTCCCGACAAACACCGAGAAAATGACGATCGGCAGGATCTCGTTGTTCGCCATCGACTTGATGATCGATTCCGGAACCAGGTGGGTGGTTATGAACTCCTTGAAGGTCAGCTGGGCACCGCCGGCAAGGGCTCCTGCCGTCGCCGTCGGGTCCGGGGCAATACCCGCCCCGGGCTGCAGCCACTGGACCATGATCAGGCCGATGGTCAGGGAAATGATCGAGGCCGAAATGAACCAGAACATGGTCTTGACCCCGACACGGCCCACGGCCGCGGCGTCTTCCATGTGGGCTATGCCTGCCACGAGGGTGGAGAATACCAGCGGGGCAATGATCATCTTGATCATCCGAAGGAAGACCGTGGTGATGATTCCAAGTCCATCGGCCCAGGACTTGGCCTGTTCTGCTGGCAGATAGGCGTGCATGGCCAGGCCGACGGCGACGCCAAGCACCATGGCGGCGATGACAAGGTAAGAGAAGCGACGATTCATTTAGGTCCCCAGGCCGAGATCAGCCCGCATTTGTCGCCGGGATCAGGGGGCGCGTCCATAGCCCGCTGTCCAAGCAGACGATGGAAGGCTAGGGTTTTTCTCCCTCAAGGAGTTTTGCATGGAAAATAACCGTTTGGACCGCCGTCAACTGATCGGCGCAGTTGCCCTTGCGTCTGCTGTTGCAGCTTCAGCGCAGGCGGCTGATGCGCCAGCGTCCGCTGCCCTGACCTTTTCGCCGCAGCCAAAACCATTGCCCTTTGATCCGAAGACCATTCCCGGCATTTCGGAAAAGCTTCTGACCAGCCATCACGACAACAACTATGTGGGCGCCGTGAAGCGCCTTGGTGCCATTGAAGCCCAGATCTCCGGGCTCGACATGGCAACCGCCCCTGGCTTCCTGCTCAATGGCCTGAAGCGCGAGGAATTGATCGCCTGGAACTCGATGATCCTGCACGAGCTCTATTTCGGTGGTCTTGGCGCGGCCAATCGTCCGGGTGCTGCCCTCAGCCGCGCCATAGAGCGGGACTTTGGCAGCGAGTCCAAATGGCGGGCGGAATTCTCGGCCATGGGCAAGGCCCTGGGGGGCGGCTCCGGCTGGGTCCTGTTGACCTACAGCCACAGGGACAACCGTCTGATGAACCAGTGGGCCATGGATCACACCATGACCCTGGCCGCTGCCACGCCGATCCTGGCCATGGACATGTATGAGCACGCCTACGCCATGGATTATGGGGCCCGGGCCGCAGCCTATGTTGATGCCGTCATGGCGACCTTCAACTGGACCCAGGCAGACGCGATTTTCGCGAAGGCGACGGCCTAGATTCCGGAAGTTCGAGGCGCAGTTCAGGCTGCGTCTCGAAATCTGTCGAAAAGTGCGCTATAAGCCGCCATGACAGATGAAATTGAAAACAAGGCGCTCCGGATCTGGAGCCAGCTCAACGATGAATACCGCGCCTCGGTCGAGGCCCTGCGATCGGCCCTGAAGACCTTCCTCGCCGGCGGCCCCGCACCTGATCCGGCCCTTCGCGCCAGTGGTGCCTTTACCTATCCCGAGCTTCGCCTGCACTGGGCACCGGGACAGGTCTATCCCAGGCTTTCCCGGGCCTTTGCCAGACTGGCCTCGCCAGGTCATTTTGCCGTCACGGTCACCCGCCCGGATCATTTCAAGGACTATCTGATCGAGCAGATCAGCCTGATCCTCTCGGACTTTGATGTGGAGATCGAGGTCGTCCGCTCGAACCAGGAGATCCCGTTTCCCTATGTGCTGGATGGTGCCGTTGATCTGGCCATGGCCGATGTGGGCTCCTCTGAGATCGCCCGCCACTTCCCGACGACTGAACTCGCCTTCATCGGCGACGAGGTGGCCGACGGTTTCAACTCACCAACCCTGGAACAAGCAAGGCCGCTGGCCCTGTTCGACGGTCTCCGCACCGACTTTTCCCTGGCCCGCCTGACCCACTATACCGGCGCCCCGGCCGAGCACGTCCAGCAGTTCATCCTGTTCACCAACTATCACCGCTATGTGGATGAGTTCGTCCATTGGGCGTGTGAGCAGCTCAAGGCGCCGGACAGTCCCTACACGGCGCTCTCGGCCTCCGGCCGGGTCGTGGTGACCAAGGCCACACCAGACCCGGAACAGGTCATCGCAGATGGAACCTGGCGCAAGCATCAGATGCCCGCCTATCACCTGATGGCCGAGGGACGTCGGGGTATCACCCTGGTCAATATCGGTGTCGGGCCATCCAATGCCAAGACCATCACAGACCACCTGGCGGTCCTGCGGCCCCAGGCCTGGCTGATGATCGGACACTGCGGCGGTCTGCGGGGGTCCCAGACAATTGGCGACTATGTTCTTGCTCACGCCTATCTGCGGGATGACCATGTCCTGGATGGCGTCCTGCCGCCGGAAATTCCGATCCCGCCCATTGCCGAAATCCAGGTGGCCATGGGCCGCGCTGCCGAGGCCATCACCGGCGAGTCGGGGGATATGCTCAAGCGGCGGCTGCGTACCGGCACGGTTGTAACCACGGACGACCGGAACTGGGAACTGCGCTATTCTTCCAGCGCCCTGCGTTTCAACCAGTCCCGGGCTGTAGCGATTGACATGGAAAGTGCCACAATCGCCGCCCAGGGTTACCGGTTCCGGGTACCCTACGGCACCCTGCTGTGCGTCTCGGACAAGCCCCTCCACGGTGAGATCAAGCTGCCGGGACAGGCCAATGCCTTTTATGAACGGGCCATAGGCCAGCATCTGCAAATTGGTCTGGCCACCATGGATCTTCTCCGCAAGGAGGGGAACAAGCTGCACTCCCGCAAGCTTCGCAGCTTTGATGAGCCACCCTTCCGCTAGGTCGATCTGATGACGCCGCATGTTGAATCCATCGAAAACTTCCGCGACTTCGGTGGCTATGACACGGCCTGTGGTCGGGGACTGAAGCGCGGCGTGCTCTACCGGTCGGCCAACCATGCCTATGCCTCAGACGACGATATCGAGGTTTTGGGTCAGCTTGGCGTCAAGGCGATTGTGGACTTGCGTCGCCCCATGGAGCGTCAGCGGGAGCCCTCCAGGCGGTGGATCGATTTCGACGCCCATGTGGTGGAAAATGATCATGAGCCGGAAGGCAGCGACTGGTCCCACCTCATGGCCGCCAGCCACAAGGTCGACGCCGACTGGTTCCGCGAGGACTCCCTCAGCTTCTATCGTGCGACCCCCTATGATCCTCGGTATGTGGACCTGTTTTCCCGGTATTTTCAGATCCTGGCGGAGACCGAAGGCGCGATCCTGGTTCACTGTTCGGCGGGCAAGGACCGCACCGGCATGATCTGTGCCCTGACCCATCATCTGGCGGGGGTCCACCAGGACGACATCCGCGCCGACTTCCTGGCGACCAATCACGAAGGCCGCATGCAGAAGCGGATCGACTTTCTGGGACCCTGGATCCGCAATACCGCCGGCAAGGAGGTGAGCGAAGATGCCTTGAAGGTCGCCGTCAGCGTTCACGAGTCCTATCTCGACGCCGCCTTTGCGCAGATCACGATGACCTCAGGCTCATTCGACGCCTATCTGTCGGGCGTTCTGGGCGTTGATTCCCGCCGCAGGGCGCAGATCGCGGCGCGTATACTCCGCTAAACGCGCTGCAGGCCTCTTGTCTTTCGCCCAGTGCAAAGGGAGAAGGGGCGCAAATCCCAGAGCCCTTGCTTTTCCAGAGGACTGATCATGCAAAGCTTCCAGCCGCCGCGCCGCATCCTGATGGGTCCGGGTCCTTCGGACGTCAGCCCCCGTGTGCTGGCCGCCCTGGCACGCCCGACCATTGGTCACCTGGATCCGCAGTTCCAGTCCCTGATGGAAGAGATCAAGGCCGCCCTGGCACGACTGTTCAATGCGCCGGACCATGCCTGCGTGCCGCTGCCGGCACCAGGCACGGCGGGCATGGAAGCTGCCATCATGAACCTGCTGGAGCCCGGCGAACGGGCGGTGATCGCCATCAATGGGGCTTTCGGCGGCCGGATGGCTGACATGGCAGACCGGGCCGGCGCAGAGGTCACCAAGGTCGAGTTCGACTGGGGTCAGCCTGTGGACCCGGTGGTGGTTGAAGAAGCCCTGAAGGCAGCAGGTCCGGTCAAGGTCCTGGCCTTTGTCCACGCCGAAACCTCCACCGGGGTTCGTTCCGATGCTGCCACACTCTGTGCCCTGGCCCGCAAATATGGGGCCCTGTCGATTGTCGACTGTGTGACCTCCCTGGGCGGCATTCCTGTCGACGTTGCGGCCTGGGATGCCGATGCTGTCTATTCAGGGACCCAGAAATGTCTTTCTGCCCCTCCAGGGCTTTCGCCCATTGCCCTGTCCCGGCGCGCCCAGGCGGCCATCACCGCCCGCAAGACCAAGGTGCGTAACTGGCTTTGCGACTTCAATCTGCTGATGAGCTATTGGGGTGGAGAGGGTGGCCGCACCTATCATCACACGGCCCCGATCAAC